>CAZURU010000061.1:15364-17376 GCA_964623585.1 uncultured bacterium | reverse complement strand
TTGGAAGATTGGAAGGGTGGAAGATTGGAAGATTGGGAGAAGAAAAGATTGGAAGGGTGGAAGAGTCTTCACTAACAACCGAAAAATGGGAGATTTAATGAAATACATTTTCACGTTATTGTTTATCTTAGTTTGTATTCTACCAACTTTGTCAGATGCTGCTGACAATTCTGATATTCACGAAAACGCTGGTACCCGTGCTATGACTTTCCTCAAGATTGGTATCGGTGCAAAAGCCATTGGCATGGGTGAGTCACATGTCGCAGCTGTTGATGACTTGTATGCTTCGTTTTGGAATCCTGCCGGTCTCGTTAAGCTAAAGAATTCACAACTGGCACTCATGCACAACGAGCGGTTCGCTGACATTAACTATGAACATGTCGGTGTTGCGTTTCCATTAGGAGAGAAAAACAGTGTGGGTGTTAGCGTAAATTATCAGTCTTATGGTGAAATGCAGGGACGAGACCCAGAAGGCAATGAAACAGAATTATTCAACGCATACGACTTAGCGATGGTGCTCTCTTATGCACGCGGTTTCGGAGATTCTTTAGCAGTCGGTGTGAATGCGAAACTCTTACGTGAACAGATCGCAGATGAGAATGGTGGTGGTTTTGCATTTGATTTCGGTGGGATGTATACTGTGCCTGATTTGCCTCTCTCATTTGGAATCAATGCACAACACATTGGACCGCGAATCAAGTATGTTGAAGAAGCATTTCTGCTACCGTTTACGTTGAGAATCGGTGCAGCCTACAGATTATGGCGTGAGTCGTTCCTGATTACTATGGATTTCATTCGTCCTACAGATAATCACAATTCCTTCGGCGTAGGTCTCGGATATACAATCTTAAGTATCCTTCAACTTCGGTCTGGTTACCTATATAAATTCGGTGGTAATGATCTGGGTGCCATGGCAGGATTAAGGGCAGGTTTTGGATTGACCTTGCGGCGTTTCCAAATTGACTATGCACTTGTGCCTTACGGTGATTTAGGACTTACCAACCGTTTTTCTTTGATTGCCAGTTTTTAGTACTTTCGATGAATGCACTAAAGAGTTTACTTCTGTGCGTAAGAAATTCGTCTGTGGCAGTCATCCGTTCTGGGTGATATTGTACACCGAGTACAAAGTCCTTTGATGGGTCTTCTATTGCTTCAATGATTCCATCTGTTGAACGGGCAGTCACAACAAAATTTTTACCTACATCTTTAACTGCTTGATGGTGTGCTGAATTCACTTCGTCTACATTCTTCCCAATAATATCATTTAACAAACTACCTGATTCAATCTTGATTTGATGTTGAGAATCCCCATCATTATCCTTTGGATGTCTGAGTGGCGGGTTTGGATATTCAGCGTCTATATCTTGATATAGGTTCCCCCACATAGCAACACTCATCACTTGGATACCGCGACATATACCGAATACGGGAATGTCTGTCTCCAAAGCCTTTTGACACAATCGTAATTCTAAAGCGTCGCGTGATCTACTCACGGAATAGATGGCGCGTCGTTCTTGATAATAGTGGACTGAATCAATGTCACCACCTCCTGTCAGAAGCAGTCCATCAAGCTCTTCAAGGTATTTAGGTATAGATGAAAGGTGATCCTTAACAGGTGTTTCAAGTGATGCAATCAGAATAGGTTCTCCACCGTGTTCCTCAACAGCATCTGGATAATTTTCTATATCTCCACTTCTCTTACATGTAATACCGATCTTTGGTTTCATATTTTTTCACCCCTATTGTGTAATTTGTCTGAACAATTATAACATTTTTTGGTTTGATAGAACAACAAAATTTGGAGGATTAATGCTTTATTCTGTGGCTTGGAAGAGGGGAAGGGAGGAAGGTTGGAAGGGTGGAAGAGGAAGAAGGGAGGGTTGGAAGAGGAAGAAGGGAAGAGGTGGAAGGATGGAAGAGGAAGAAGGGAGGGTTGGAAGAGGAAGAAGGGAAGAGGTGGAAGGGTGGAAGAGGAAGAAGGGAGGGTTGGAAGAGGAAGAAGGGAAGAGGTG
>CAZURU010000061.1:1001-15264 GCA_964623585.1 uncultured bacterium | reverse complement strand
AGGTGGAAGGATGGAAGAGGAAGAAGGGAGGGTTGGAAGAGGAAGAAGGGAAGAGATGGAAGGATGGCATCTGTCTGATCCAGGATTTTGACCAGGATTTTCAGGATTATATGATTTTGACTATGATAAGAGGTATAAGGAAGCACAATCTAACAGAATGTGCTACATTGCTTTTGAAGTAGAAAAAGGTATTCTTGATTCGGTTTTGTAATGGATGGTGTCCATACATTTGACCATTTCATATTTCCCATTACATTTCGCTTGTAATTTATCTCAGTAACAGCGAGGAGTTTACCATTTGATTGCATCACATCATTAAGTTCCTCAGCAGTGGCACGTCCGCCGGAACTGTATGACAGAAGAATCCAACGTGCTTGTGTCATCTTAATCAACTTTTCGATTGCTTCAACAGCGATGAAATGTCCATCTTCATTTCTACGAAATTCCTCAAAGACAGATGCAGAGGATTGATCGGAGGAATCCTTACGCCGGTTTGCTTTGCCGAAAAGTTTCGGCTTGTCATAAAGGATAATACTTTTCCAGATATGATAGTATGCTGCGTATCTTATACGGGAGGGTGGCATCTTTTCGTTGTTTGAACCGTAGGGAGGATCAAAGTATGCAAGGTCTACAGAGACTTGTGGAACGAGTTCAAAGATGTCGGATTGATAGATTTGATTATGTCCTTCGGACCTAAATACTATTGGCACTTCAAGAACAAGCTTTTTGTAGGAACGTGGGGACCAATTTTTGAGGTAAGCGGAAAAATGACCGAGTGTGCTGTCAACTCGATCCAATGCCAGAATTAAGCTTGTGAGTGCTACGGCTTTTTCAACACTATCAAGTTTAAGATTTTCTATTTCTTGTCTGACAGCATCTAATTTGCGGGTATTATGTCTTTGCCACGGTTTTTTCAGTCCATCTGTTTGGATTGCTGATCCGTCGTTGGTGTCTCCACCATAGTGTTTTGTGAACCATCCATCAATTGGGGGAAGTGCGTTTAGATGGTCGATTAGAGGTTGGTATTCAGCTCTCGGTTTTGAGTTGAGTAGGTAGCAAGTGCCAAGAACTTTTGACCACACGGAGATGTCGTTACATATAACGTTATAGCCAAGTTTTGCGAATGCTTGTGAGACTCGGGTTGTACCTGAGAAACCGTCTAATACTGTCTTTGCATCAACTTTTCTAGTGAGTTCAATTATTTGTGGTATGAGTTTTAGTTTGGAGCCGGCGTATTTTATGCTTTGTGTTGATGGTATATCAAGGGCAAATTCATCAAAGAGAGAAAGAGTTTTTGACATACTTTACGCCTTAATTTGATGAATTCTCTCACTACACGCTTTAGGAAATAGGAATCAGGAATTGTTTTTTTGTTGGAGGTCTCTTCTAAGTTTTAAGTACTCAAAAAGAGCTCTGGCATACGAGTGTCCCACTTCTTCTGTTATTTCTTTTAGAAACTCATCTGTGCAATTAACAAAATCGAAACCTGCTTCTTCAATTGCCTCTTCCATGTTGGACGCTGTTTGCATGACAAATTCTCGGTTTTTGTCAAAATAGTACATATCTAAACTCATTGGACTTCTCCTGCATTTTTATATTTCTGTCACGTTGACCCTACAGAAAACATCTCTGATTTATGGTAATTCCATAGAAAATTTAGTTATTGGATAGTATATCAGAAAGATTGTGAGATTACAACTTTTCTACCATATTAATAGGTAATTTGGCGAGGTTAGGAAACCTCGCCAGCAGAGCAGTGTCCCTTCATTATGCAAACAAGAAAAAACCCGTTTAATTATTTAATCTTCATACTTGACTAAAGATTATTATCCTTATGAGGAGAACTTGCACAACAATCTGATAATGTGAGGCATTGTTGTGCAGTAAGTTCTTTAGCACAGGTCGTAAAGTTCTGTTTTTATCGCACAAAACAGGACAAGAATTCATGAGACCTTAATAGACCGTCAGATTCTGCTTCCCAGGTTCGCCAGTAACGGTAATCCTCAAGCTCAACGCTGACGATTCCATCAAAACCTTCGTCTTCCAGTATTTGGACGACTCGCAACCAGTCTACTACGCCATCACCAGGGATTGTGTACCGCCACCAGTCTTCACCGAAACCGCGTGGACTGTGAAAACTTGGTCCTAAATTTCCGTGTAGGTATAGAGCTTCCTCGTCAATAGCGGTATCCTTTCCGTGTACATGTTTCACGGAAGACGCAAATTCATAGAGTGCACGAATAGGGTCGATCCCTATTCTGACGAGATGTGAAGGGTCATAGTTGAGTCCTAATCCTTCTGGTGAACATTCTGCAAACATGGCACGCCACATTTCAGGTGTACAGCCGAGTGCGGGATACGTTGGGGCACCACCGGGCCAACCTTCAACTGCTATGGTAACACCTTTTGAGGCTGCAAATTCTGCTATTGGTGGAACAGTGTCTTTCCATATATCAAAGTTCTTACCGCGCCCAAGGCTTGCATCTTCAGGTACAAAGACACAGAACATGATGTGAACATCGTTATCTGCTGCTGCTTGTATTGCTGCTTTTGCTTTTTCTGCACCTGATTTCTGCGTAGATTTTTTCGGGCTGAGGAGTTCGCGGGTGCCGGGTAAATCTGCTGACCCGATCTCTAATCCTGCATCTCGTGCTGATTTTACGATCTCAGGGGTTACTTCGCCAATGTCAATTGCTTCAAATCCGTTGTCCGCACACCATTTACAGAAGTCTGGAAATGGCATCTGATGTGCGGTGCCGGGTATTCGTAATCCTATTTTCATATATTCTTTCTTTCCTCACGATTTGTGTTATTCACCTATCGTTTTGTTGTTTTCATATATTTCTATGAACATGTCGTTCCGAATGAAGTTTAAGAAATTATTTCGGTAATTTTGCGAGGTTAGGAAACCTCGCCAGCGGCACAGTGAATTTGCATCTTGCAAACAGATAATTACCGAATTAATTATTTAAGCTTCATCTGGCGTGGGGAATCCATAATTAGAATCCCATTAATCCACAACAACGCCGACATACTGGCATTGGACCATCAGTGCTAATGGATTGACGGAATTTCAATGCTTTCTGGTTGTTCCACATGTCAACGACCTTGTCCTCTTTGATGTTGCCGATGATATAGTCGTGGTAGTCTCGACACAAACTAACATCGCCATTGCTGTCAATTTCTAATGTCATATAGATGCTGACACATTGGTTGTATCCGAAGGTTTCTTTATGTTCGGTATAGTATCGCTGTATTTCACCCTTTGAGTTTAATTTCGGCATCATAACAGGTGGACATCGTTTCTGTTCATCAGACAACTTTTCCATCTCTGCGAACCGGTCTAAGATGACACCGTGATCAAAGTCTTTCCAAGTTCCTATCCATCCAAAATGGGTTTGCGGTTTGAAGCCAAAACGACTCTCAAAGTCCTCTGAATGTTCCTGAGCTGATTCTGAATCTATCCACCATGTGAGATAGAAGATCTGCGCGTCTGCGAATTGACTGGTGAATTTATATAGGTCAACTACGACGTCAATGTTATACATCGTGACACAACTGAGCGGAATTATGTATGGAAATGAGGTGTTTCGCCGTTCCTTTTCAGTACTTAACGTTTCCAATGCTGCTTTTACATCCTTGAAGTTGTCGTAGTTTTTTGACACCCCGGGACGTTGGGTGTTATGAATGTCCTCATTTGGACCATCTACGCTAAGGTAAATTATTTTGCAGGTTTCCAGTATATCATCTGCTTTTCTGGCGATGTTGGTTGCGTTACTGACGAGAGAGATAGGCATCCCTTTCTCCTTGATATAATGCATCAGTTCTATGATGCCAGGGTATAGCATAGGTTCACCGCCCCAAATATACCAGACAGGGGACCAACCTTCATCAACAATTTGATCAACAAGGTTTTTATATATTTCTACAGGTACTTCGCGTTGTTTCAGTTCTTTGAGAGATTTATCGAGTAGGTATCCGTTATCTCCCCATTGACCACAAGAATGACAACGTAGATTACACATATCTGTTATGCGAAGGCTGACTAATTGGATATCGTCCCCTTTACCGTGTTTTGCCCCGAATGGGTGCCGCATGTTGAATGTTTCTTTTGCCAGTTGGTATCGCATGAATTTGCGCGATGTGCTCCAGTCTTCTTTTACCGCGGTTGCAAGTTGATTTACAAGAAACCGTGATGAAACTCTACTCCTTAGTGCCATTTATACTCCTTTTGTTATTTTGGACTTATGCAAATGACTCAATTTCACCTATATCACAGGATCCGGTGCGGTTAGGAAACCGCACCTACCGTGGGATGTGTAAGTCATAATTATACTTCGTTTTCTTCACCGGATTTAATAAGTGTAAGTGCTGCGGAATTGAGACAATACCTTTTTCCTGTAGGTTCTGGACCGTCGTTGAATACGTGTCCAAGATGTGCGTCACACCGACTACATACAACTTCTGTGCGAGGCATGAAAAAGATACTGAAATCTGCTTTTGTCTTAACATTTTCAGGTGAAACTGGGTCCCAAAAACTGGGCCATCCAGTTCCAGAATCGTATTTTGTCTGTGATGTAAAAAGTGGACTACCACAACAGATGCAGTGGTATGTACCTTGCTCTTTACAATCGTGATATTGACCTGAAAAAGCGGGTTCAGTTCCTTTCTTTCGTGTAACCTTGTATTCTTCAGGTGAAAGTTGTTCTTTCCATTCTTTGTCAGGTTTGGTTATTTTTTCTGTATTCATCATTCTCTCCTAATGTACTGTATACTATTCCACATTTTCAGAAAAAAAGCAAGTTTGTTTTACGTTGTCAGTTAATTAAAGACCCTATTCAGCCTTTTTCACTGGACCTAAGACTCTACATGTAGTAGCGGACAGGATCTTGTATTCGACGCCTCCCCATACGATTTTTCGTTGAAATATTGCATAAAATGCGTTGATACCGGCCAGCAGGATGCCAAATGGTGCAGCGTATTTACTAATGCGGAGTGTGTCCTGAACCCTTGGCATGTCCCGAAGCCACTTAGGGAGGTTTCGACTACAAAGTCCGAAACTCATTGCTTCGAGAAAGGGTATGAAAACTACGGGCAATAGTCCCGGTTGAATACCTAAGAATGGAATCGCGCCAAAAATCAACACTGCTTTTGGTAAGAAGAGAAACAAGCTTCCGAACCATTGTGCCCATAACCCCATGTGCTTTGTCATTATCATCTGTCTGTTTGTGAATTCGAATATCTGTTTCCATGTGCGATTTGTAGTCTTGGTTACTGCAACGCAATCGGGTACAAAATGGATCTTAAGCTTGACATCTCGCACTGCTCGGGTTGTGTTTAGATCTTCGATTGTTGCTAATTCCCATCGTTCCAGTATTTGTCCTTTTTCAAGTAGTTCACGACGAAAAGCATTAGACCCCCCCCATACCATTGTGAGCCAATGGTCGCGTTGTAATGACATCTGAAAATTGACCCAAGTAGCTTCAACGAGTGATGCGAAATTCCATGTCTGTGGAAAATAGAATCTGCCGCCAACGGTTGCCCCTATTGTTTCGTCTTGTAGTGGTGTCACAAGCAGCCGTAGCCAGTCTTTCTGAATTGCTACATCAGCATCTACGAATGCAATTACTTCTACATTTTCGGGTAAACTCTCTATCACTGTGATAAGGTTCTGAACTTTTTGTGATCGTGGTAGGTTGTTATCAACGATATTAGGTGCTAATTGGACATCTGCGTTGGGTATATTTGCTACAATTTCTTGTAGATGTGGATATGAAACATCGTATCCTGTATCGACTTTATCGTGTGTAACGAAGTGTATTGTAAAGTTCCCTTCGTAATCTTGATCAAGTAAGGTTTTTACATGTTCAGCTGTTTCGTTATCCCAACCGTAGTGAGGTGCGATGATCGCTACTTTTGGTGTATATGCGGGTCTATTGGTTTTCCGTTCGCGTCGTGTGTAGAAGAAAGATGGACTAATCAGCAACATTTCAAGAATAAAGAGAATATAAGTGATGACAATAATATGAGTCGTCATAGTATTCATTTCCAAGTATTTAATTTTCTGTCGTGCGAATCAAATTAAGTTGTGCTTTTAATCTCATAATTACTTCTGGGTTTATCATGAAAATCTGTTTTGGGTCATTGCTTAAACGTGCATGAAAACGTTCGGTTGAATCAGTTTTTCCGATTTCGAGCGTTTGTAAGTTCATTGACATTAATTCTACTGCAATTTGTATGACTGGTGTATTCAGACCTGTTTTGTCATTTGAAAGTCTATTCGTTTTATCCATCAATGTTCCAGAGATATATTCATCCACATTTAGGTCAATCATTTCGTATAGGATTTCATTGACTGCTGCACTATTTGCACTTTCTTTAACAGGAGAAGTTAATCTCCACTCACTACCGAGACGTTGACATTTGAAAGTAAGACTTTTTTCCGGTTCTTTTTCGTCATTATATTTTACTGTTAAACGGGTTGAATCTTCAATGTTAAAATGAAATAATTTCTTATCTCTTAGCCATGCGGCCCCTTTAAATAAATTATCTATTAGGTTTCGTTTAACAGTGGCGACCTTTTCACTGTTTTTTGCTTTCACGTATACTGTGTCGTTTTTTGTATTTTTGCCGATGAGGAGAACAGCAGGTTCATTTTCCCCTTGTACCGTGAATGAGACTTTCATTCTTGGTGGGTCCAAACCAAGACTTTTCAACTTATTTGTTCTGTCTGACACAAACGTTACAGCTTGTAGCGAGTCAACACCGAAGAGTAGATCGCTAACTGCGACTGGATCTGCTTTGTGTTTGTTCGGGGTGTTGAGCTGCCATCTATCCTGACCCAGTTTGATTGCCTCAACCTTTTGTGTGCCGTATTGAATTTCAAACTTCGTTGTATCAGTTCTCTGAAAATCTATCAAGCGTTTCTCACGTAAATCAAAAACTGATCTGTTTAGAATCTGGACAATTCTGTCTGATATTTTAAATATGCCACCTTGATGTATTGATTGTGCATAGACTTTTCTATATACACCCTCATAATTTTCATCAGAGCGGTCATCTGATCCTATTTTGAGTCCATAAGTATTATTCTCATCACTTAGTGAAAACACAATACGTGGTTTCTTTAACCCGTATTGTTCTAACAAGGGTGCTACATCATCACCGTCTGCTTCAAAGGATAGGGCTTTTGCTTTACTTAACTCACTGAGTATGTATTGAATTCTCTGTGTATCAGCGTTTTCTGAGAGTGGAAGTGTCATGATCCATCTATCATCTTCTTTCATACAGTGTATCTGTTCAGGTTTTTCAAGTTTTATTTTTGTGATTGCGTCAGGGTCATAAGTAAATACTGCTTTATCCCTTAAATCTGATGGAGACTTTGACAGGTCATCAAGCGCGCTGGATTCAATTTGAAATACATGCTTTTCTGACTTTTCTTTTATATAGACAGAGAAATTTACCCCTCTTTTTCCAATAAAGAAGGTTTTCGGTTCAGTTGATGGGTCTTTCCATAGTTGAATAGTTATCGTAGGTTCATTTAAACCGTATTGCACATAATCTGATGTGTTAAGGGTTTTCCTGATGCGTTTATTGAGAAAATCATCTAATAGTATTTTGATCTTTTCGTTATCTGCATGTGCATTGATAGGTGCAGTAAACTTGTAGGTATTCATATCGTTTTTCTCAATAGTAAACATCTGAAAAGATTCATCTGAGAAGTAGAGTTGGACTTTACGAATTTTTTCGGCGGGTATATCATAAGCTTGAAAGATCCTCGGTTTCTCGCTTTTTGCAGTGTCATCAATAGGCTTGTTAAAGAAAAGAGAATAACTTACCGCAACTATCGTAAGCGTTACAATTATCAGAAGGGTTGATTTGAAGTTCATCCTGTACCTCCTTCTCTCCGTAACCACCACACGACTATTCCTGTGATAAATACGATTAGAGGTATGAGAAACACTGATAGTATTTGAACAAGTCGCTCTTGATAGTTATTTAAACTGCGCAAATTGCGTTTGCTGGGATCAGTCTCAGGGATGGTGACAAGATCATCTTCTAATGTCAGCCAGTTTACGATAGCGTTAAAAATAGGAGGGTATGCAGGAACATTAGGATTGTTTGATGCAAAAACCGCATCTGAAGCAAAATCTGAATCTCCGATGACAACAATCCGTGTAGGTGTTGATGATTCTTTATCATCCGTAGTGCCACTAATATCCGTTTCAACAGCAACAGCAACAGAAACGGGCGCGGGGACATCTACATTCGGTGTATACCCATTATCACTGAAGTTGCCATCTGCTTGTCGTTCCGTTTCTGCCCAACTGACCCCTATTGGACTCACTGTTTTTGCTATTGTTTTAACACTTAAATCACCGGGTATTTCTTGCATGGGTGTGACTGATCGGCAGTAGACATAAGGTATCTGTATGTGCATATAATTACGGGTAATTTCATGAGGTTCAAGCTGTAAATCCAAAGCACTTGGTCCTCCCAATAATAGAAATGCATTTACGCGATCAAAGACTAAGTCATTTCCTACCTTCACTCCCCATTTTTTCATTAGTTGTACCAGACCATCATTTATGTCTATAGGAGAATTGTGTGAAGGGTCCAATAATAGCAGCAGCTTACCGCTTCTATCTAAGTATCTTTCAATTGTTTCTATCTCATCATTTTTTAGCGGTTTAGTTGGACCAGCAATAACAAGTGCATCACAGTCAGTAGGTATCTGTTGTTCTCTTAGGAGTGAAAGTGATAGGACTTCGTAATTAATTTTTTGTAATTCCGTTTTTACCTGTTGATACCCTTTCCTACTGAAGTCATCAATGCTGCGTTCTTCGTGTCCGGTTAGAAAATAAACTCTCTTCGTCTCATTCTTGATGACCTTGAGTAAAGTGCTTGTGTATGCTTGCTCACTGACTATAGACGTTATTTCGTGCCTTTCACCATCGTCAAAAACTGTATATCCATCTCTTTCAATACCGTATTTGGCAACTAAGTTGTGTTCATAATCAGGATCAATAAGTGACACTGTGATGTTTTTTGTTTCATGTTTGTATAAATCTAAAAGTTGTTTAACTTGCGGTATAGAACGGTTGGTATCTGTAAAGAATGCAATAATGTTCATTTTTTTGTCAAGTGATTTAAGAATCTGTTTTGTCTGTTCAGAGAGTGAATGGCGTTTAAATTCTGTTAAATCTAATCTCTTATTGAATCTTTGTGCAAAAATAACGTTAACGAAGATTGCAATCCCTATCACACCGAGAATACTTATTGCTACATTTGTGCCATATCGCAATTGTCTACTATGAAAAAAATGTCGTATTTCATTCAATCGGATTACAACGAATATTGATAGTGATATAACGAAGAGGATTAAACATACCCAAAAGACAAGCCATGTGCGCATGAAAACACAAGCTACCGATAAGAATGAGAAAATTAGAGTTAGAAAACCGAATACGGCTCCTACCATTTGCTTATCATTCATACCCTATCTCCATTTTGAAGATTCAATTGATTTGAATGTGCTGAACAGACATACACATAAGAAGCTGAGATAATATATCACATCATTCAGTTTGATAACGCCGCGAGCAAAGTCGTTGTAATGGTCAAGAAAAGAGAGATAGCTTAACATTTTACCGATGTATCCTGATTTATTAGACAGAATACCTATTACCCATAGGGTCAAAAAAAAACCGAAGCTGGTTAATGCTGCAACGATCTGATTTTTGCTCATTGAGGACATGAGAAGGCCGAATGCCAGGAAACAGGAACTGATAAGTATAAGACCGAGATATCCACTGCATAGTACACCTATACCTAATGGTCCAAACCGTGAAGTTAGGAATGGGAATAGAAGTGTAAATCCGAGCATAATCAGAACGAGGGTCCAACTTGCGAGGAACTTTCCTAAAACGACTTGAGCATCCGTTATTGGCGAAGTCAGTAGTAATTCTATTGTTCCTGATTTTCTTTCTTCCGCGAAGAGTTTCATTGTTAGTACAGGTGTGAAAAAGAGTAGAATAATTGCAAGATTTCCGAATACGACTTGCATTACATCTGCCCCTGGAATCTTACCTGAGTAGGTTATTAGCCAGACCGAGAAAATGAAACCTGATAGAGCTGAAAACACGATAATGACAAAATATGCAATTGGAGATACAAAATAGGTATAGAGTTCTTTTTTGCAGACTGCGAATATATTTCTCATTTTTACTTCTTGATTTAGGAGTCCTTCATCCATCGCTTCCGTACTTTACCGATAAAGAAGGGACCGAGGGATTCAATGTATTTGGTTGTCTGTTCTGTTTGTCGCATATCTTGTATGAGTCGTGATAATGGATATAAGTCTGGACCGACTAACCCGATAAGGAATTCGTTGTCGTTTGTATCTAACCCGAAGCTTGCTAATCGGATATCACTTGCGTACCCACCTGCAGCGTAACTTCTTCCAAGCATTGCATGTTCACCTAAGATTCTGCTCCGTTCACGTTTTTCAAGTTGATAGAATTCCGGTTTTCTGCGAAGGGGATACCAGATTGCCCATGGATATTCAGGGTTGAAAACATTCCTTATCGGTTTGCTGATGAGCCATTCATCCAAATTAGGTTCTCTTCCACTTGAATAGGTGCGACCAATCATCGTCATCTCTGGACGATATGATATTTCATGATCGAATTTACGTTGCATATCTCGTAATACAAGCGATTGATCCAATAGGGATGCTGGATCCGGTGTGTTAAGAAGTACGCCGAAACCTGTAGGATTATTTATATCATCGTAGAAAACAGCAGTGGGAGGACTGTAATTGCTCTTTTGGATATGATCAATAAATACATCTGGATTGTAGCAATTTGAAAAAACGTGAAGTTGAAAGAAGAGTCGTTTATTGCTTACCTGTGGTTTTTCATCTATCGGTGCGCCGACTTCCCTCAGGTCTAAAGGTTCTGGTGGCGATGGTCTCTGTTGTGAAGTGTTCATAGTCGGATTTATTCCTTTACTTCCTCTTTAGTGTGATAAGAATCACGAATCCATTTCTCAAGTATGGGATCAGGACTATCCACGACTTGTTTCGGTAAACTGAACGATGTCTGTCCGGTATTCTGCTTGATTAGGTTCAACCCGTGTTGACAACTTTTAAGAATATCATCGCAAATTTGTTGTATGGAGAGTTCCTGTTTTATAGCACTCTGACAGATTGCTTGAAGTGCTTCGGTATCAAATTCAATTTTCAGTTCGTGGTCTGCTTGGAATTTTGACTCATACCTACGTATCTGTTCTTTCATGACACATGTCCTATTATATTCAGGATCATTCATGATTTTTTTCAGTTCGTCATCTGGTGTTTCGACTACGTCAGTTGTCACTACAAATTCTTCAATTCCTGTAGATGGCAGTTCGAATTTGTAGTTCCGTAGAACTTTCTCACAGACGGTCATCAAAGCGCGTGCTCCGGTTTTCTGTTCAATTGCTTTTTCAGAGATCTTTTCTAATCCATTGTCTGAAAAGAGTACATTAATTCCGTAGGACTTGAAAGCGTTTTCATATTGTCTGATAATGGACCCTTCAGAGTGTTTCAATATGTGAAATAGGTCTTCAACTTCTAATTCCGTGCAAACGACGTGTACGGGAAGTCTACCGATAAATTCTGGTTCAAAACCGAAGTCGATAAAGTCTTTTGGGGTGACATGCGCGAAATACTCCGCAGCAGCATCCTTTTGACTTGTAATTTCTACATTAAAACCGATTCTACTCTGATGCCTGCGCTTTTTTATAATATCTTCCAAACCTGTGAAAGCACCGCTGATGATAAAGAGGATATGTCGTGTGTTTATAACCTGTTTTTCTACCTTTCCCCGTTTTTGAAATTCCATAACAGCCCGCATTTGTGAAGCGACATCGTTTCCTCCGCTAAGGTCTACTTCAGTTTCTTCCATCAACTTAAGGAGTCCGATCTGAACACCGCGACCGCTGACATCTCGCCCTATGATATTTGGAGGTGTTGCGATTTTGTCTGCTTCATCCAGATAGATGATACCGTATTGTGCTAATTCCAGGTTTTCCTCTGCTTGTGCCACCAGTTCACGAATTAGATCATCAACATTTGCACCGACATAACCTGTTTCACTAAATCGTGTAGCATCTGCTTTTACAAAAGGAACACCGATCAGTTTAGCGATGTGTCTTATTAGGTATGTTTTACCTACACCTGTTGGACCGAGCATGACAATGTTCTGTTTGGAGTAGTCGGTATCAGCAGCGTCAGGATTTTCATGACATTCTCGGACGTGGTTGTAATGATCACATACTGCGATTGCAAGTGCTTTTTTTGCCTCATCCTGTTTGATGACATATCTATCCAGGTATTTCTTAATATCCTTTGGTATGAGGTCAAAATTTAGGTCGAAGGTTTTCTGTGGTTCTGGTATTTCTGCTTCCGTTTGTCCAGGAGTTATTTGTTGTCTTCCAACATTTTCGAGTTGAACACGGAAACCGTCCCCGTATTTTTTTTGGAAGAATTCTTGAAATTCCTTTTCAATTTCTTCTGGTGTTGGGAGTTTTTTGTCTGTTGCCATTGTTCTTAATATCCTTCGTATAGTAATTGATGTAATTGCATGATTAATTCTACTCTTTAACATTCGCATAGAAGAATGGTGGCATCGTTAAAGCGACGACATCATCTTCGCCTGAAACTGTGCGTGCCATTGCCAGTGCATCGTTTAAGTCTTTTGCCCATTCAACACCTAACCGCTGTGCAACGCTCGGTTCCTTCGGACCGACCAGAATCACTTTTGATAGATATTTGAGCGGATAGGTTGCCCAATACCACACCGTGAAAGGATGAAAACCGTGATGTGCATATCTGTTTCTATAACAGTCGATCAGATACTCGTCTTTAGCATATTTCTCTTGGTATTTCTCTTGCATTTCAAAAGGTTCAGTCGTATCTGCTAACACCTCATCATAGAACATTTTATACGCGACGTGATACTCTTCATGGAAAATTTGATATGTAGGATTCATGATGATGACAACCCCATCCTTCTTGATAATCGGTTTATTATAGAACCAGTTAAATACGTATCCCAAAATATCACTTACGACTAAGACGGGATTAATACGAGCATCTACTGCATAAGGACTCATATCAGGCAGACCAAAAACCATTGTGCTGTATTGGCGAGGGATATCAATTGCTAACTGATCTTTCATAAGTTTGAGTGTTTTTGCATGAACAGCATCAATATCGCCGCCATTGACAGCCATCGGTTCATAGTCGGTTTGCACACTCTTTAGGATTTTATACCTTACAGATTCAGGGAGTATAGACAGTGTTGCAGGTGTAAAGGTTTTGATGATTTTTTCAGCAATATTGCAGTCTCTGTTCGGTTTTCCAACATACTTCAGATGGAATGGATAGATAGCACCGTTCATCGCTGCTTCTATAACGAAAATTGGTGTTTCATTCTGTATAAGACGACTCATCCGTTCAATACACGCATGCATGTGTGAACCTTCTGGTTGCATCACATGTGGACTTTCTGCCGTCATGTGTGGTGAATGGTGCGGTGCGATAGAGTTGTATGTACCTAATCCGACTGCTACTGATTTATGACCTCCATTGAGTGGAATCTGAATCATGTCCACATATATAATCAGGTCGGCATCAAGGGCATCTTTGTCAGTCTCAACGATTTCATCGTGTTCTGTTTTCCCTACTTCAACAATCTGTTCTGCGTCTTCAGCATCAAAATTTCGAAGTTGATGCGGATAGAATTCGTCCATAATGTCTTTCCCTAACATAAAAGTGAGTTCATGCTCTTTCATCTTCCTATGTAAAGCTACTGCACAGATAAGCTGAATGTTTTTCTTTTCTACACCGTATTCATAAAGAAGTTTCAGAAGCGTCTCAATCATTATTTGACGCATATCAGGTTTCTTAGTTGGTGGGAAAGGTTGGCAGTTGTCGTCAAATAGGATCAGCACTTTAGAATTGCCGTTAACAAGCTCACGTAGCGGGGGCATCTCAAGTGGGTTTTCAAAGGCACGCTGCGTATGTTCGCTGAGTTCAGATCGCTTTATACCTGGAAGTGGAGGTTTGGCATAGAACACCTCTGAATTGTCAGGTATTTTGGCGTTTACAAGATGATTACCGAAGTAGGTAAAGTATTTCATATTGATTCTTGACAGGCAGATATTTTTTAAATCTTGATGAATTGAGCAAACTTATTATATCATGTGCTGTTGTGAT
>CAZURU010000061.1:0-969 GCA_964623585.1 uncultured bacterium | reverse complement strand
GTTGGAGTGTGTAAAATTCTCGTAGAAACTCATGAGTAAAGAGAGGAGTCAGGTTCTTGTAATAATATCAAGCCCCAGCGGAAGGTATTGTTGTAAAATAAGTAGGTTTATTAGTTTTCAAAATGAATCCTGCCTGGAGGGCTTACGTAATAGGATTCAATTAGAGATAGTATTTGGTCTTCTCTCATCTTATATTACAATCAGTTCAGGTCGTTGAACAGTGGGTGGCGTGCTGTAACTTTATCAAGCAAGCAGTGCATTCGGATGTACCTCTACTTCTTCTATCTCATCAAGCGCGACTTCACCCCATCTGTCCCAAAGTTTTTCTCGCTCCGCATCAGATAATTCAAGGTATTGTCCGAGTGTGAAACCCTCTATGAAAGGTTCATCCAATGATATCAGTTGTCCGTCAAGTTCCTCCAAAAGTTCTTGTTTGAGTTGTTCAACAGTTTGCATGGTATCGTTAAGCAACTGTTTCTGCTGGATTACATCAGAGACCAACTCCGGCACCATTGCTAACAACTGTTTCCTGTTTTCCGGACTCATCCGTTTAATCAGGGCAGCTACCTGTTCAAGACTGACCGGTAAAGTGAATATGTTTGCTTGCATGATATCCTCCCATCAGTGTTTTCCGAAGTGTACTTTAAAGCGCGTTGCAATTCAAGCATGAGATTTTCTTTTAGGCAATAAGTATACAACACAGTTCCCATGTTGTCAAATTAATAGGACTTACGGGTGTGTAAATGTTTTGTAAATAAATGAACAAGATAGGATCTAAACCTCGTTTCGGACATCAATTTTGCCTGTCACTGCTTCGGAGATGAGGGATTGTCGGTATTCTTTGAGGAGTTCGATCTTTCGCTGTTCTGCGGCTATCAGTTCGTCAATCTGTTTGTTTTTACGGTCGAGGAAACCGACGATTTGTTTTTGTTCTTGGTGCAAAGGAATAGGGAGTCGAAAATTTGAATA
>CAZURU010000060.1:10124-17686 GCA_964623585.1 uncultured bacterium | reverse complement strand
TTCTTGAGCTCATAAGACTCTAATTCATAGAGCGTTACGACTGTCAAATCACCTCGCGTCTGTTCTTGTGTAAATTTGATGATACCTACGTCTGGCGCGACCCATTTTTTTGCCACCGTTAAGTCAATATCAAAATTATGATCTGCTGTCTGAATTCTCCATTGAAAAGCTTCCTCTACCTCAAATACGTCCTTAAAAGTACCCGCAGCAGTAGTGACAGAATCCTCATAACGCACCTCAAATTCATCAATGCCACCACCCAAGATGATCGGTAAAGTGTCATCAATCAATCTTGCAATATAATTAACCTCCCATTTCTTCCCGGGAAAGAGGGGGAATTGATACAACGGTAAATATGGCTCAAATACAATGGTGTCTTCCGTTCCAGATGTTGTGTTCTGTGCATGCTGAACAATCGCTGTAATCTCACCAGAATTATCCATTTCATGACCAAGGTAAGAATAATTGACGATGTTCTCTAAGCCTCTTCCAGAATTAGTCTTCTGTAATACGAAACTTTCGGTCATATCTCCATCTTCCATCTCAATCTGTATGGTATCAATAATCTCAAAGGTGACTAAAGAGTCATCAGCACCACGATAACGCCAGATATTCCCAACAGCTAATGGGTAATAGTTGCCGTCTCTACCACGCCATACTTGAATATCAATAGTGCTCGTTGTAGACTTTACACCGTCACTTACAGTTATCTGAATTTGAGATTTTAACTCCTCATCAGGCGCACTCCAAATTGCACCTGTTGCGTCACCCGCTATCTCACCATGGCTAGCGGTCCAAGAATAGTTCAGTGGATCATTGTTCAAGTCAGCAGCTCGAAGTTTGATGCTCACGTCCGTACCAGGATAAACAACTTCTGATTCAACTTCAAAGACCGCAATAACTGGTGCCAAATTGTCAGTATCAGATTCATCAATACCGCAACCTATTATTATCAATACCATGCTTAGGCAGAGAAATACGTTTACTAAGCCTACTATTTTCATCAATGTCTTCGGTGTGGAGACCCCTTACTATAGCGAGGGAGTAAACACCGCCTCCTGTTGTTGTCGGTGCCATGACTGATTAATCAGCCTTTCCACGTAAGACTTCACGTGATTGCGTTGTACCGTTACCTGTAACATTATAAGCAAAAGTATTCATTAACCTATCTTTTTTTGAAACGTTAGGTGCGGAACCGTGGACGATGAGAGCATTAAAGAATACGGCATCTCCAGGTTCCATTTCCACAGCAACGGCATCTTCACGTTCCTGATAGTGTCCTGGTAAGAAAACACCGAATGTCTGATGCTTCCGTTCATGCTCTTGTAACCCCCAATTATGGCTGCCGGGAACAAATTGAATGCACCCATTTTCAAGATTTGCTTCACTAATCGCTAACTGACAATTGACCATCACAGGTTTATTGTTATCGTTTTTCCAATATGCATAGTCTTGGTGCCATGGAATCGCCGTTCCATCTCCACCCGCTTTTGGAAGCAACTTGCTATGAAAGAGGGATATATCAGGACCCATCATCCCTTCTAATACATCAAGCACCGCATCAGAACGGAGTAATTTATTCAGTGTCGGACTGACCCTTTCACTATGCATCAACTGCTTAATTAACGGAGAATGATCAGGGTCATCATAGACTTCCCAGGATATACCGATTCCCTCCGCAGGTTTCTCAGCCATACGATTATGAATATCGTCAATTTCATTTAAAATGCTGTCTATATCTTCAGAAGAGACCAACGCTTTTTTCAGGAGGTAACCATTCATCTCATAAAATTCTAACTCTTTATCCGTAATTCCCATTTTGAGTTCCTTTATACAAGTAAGTTATGTAGTAAATTATAGACAATATTGCCAAAAAAATCAAGAGACTTTAACAGAAAACCCAGAGGCATTCACAAGAGGTATTCAATTGTCACGTTTTCGCTGTTTCTTACAGATATTATCCAATTAACATAACAACTCCTCTTCTGTAGGGGCCAGTTAACATATTGCTGGCCGATTTCCGACTACAAAATTGCCGTCTCTTATGAAAAACAATGAACCCATTATAATTCTCAACGTCTTAAATAGGAAATTGGTTTACTTCATTTGTCAATTCTGCTACAATATCAAAAAATGTCGTGAACGGACAACAAAATGGATTACACACTTGAAAAATGTCAAGAACTGGTAGATGAATGGATAAATACAATCGGTGTGCGTTATTTTTCAGAACTAACCAATACCGCAATCCTTATGGAAGAGGTCGGTGAGTTAGCAAGAATAATGGCGCGCGAATACGGAGACCAAAACTACAAGGAAAATCAAACAAATTCAGAACTTGCTGATGAGATGGCAGACATACTCTTTGTGCTATTCTGTTTAGCAAATCAAACAGGGATACAACTTGAAGAAGCTTTCAAGAAATCTATGCAGAAAAGAACAGAACGAGATAAGGAAAGACATATAAACAACCCAAAACTTCACAAGGATAGCGGAGATGAAAAAAACAATCCTTAAATACTTTCTACTTATATGCATACCATTGCTGATTACCTTGAGTGGCTGTGTCATCATGACAAAAACACAACCCACCTCACCGAAGATGAAAGACACGTTGATAGAACGCAACCGTCAATGGCGTGAACACATTCAAGCAGGTAATATCGCCTTCCAAGAAGGGCACCTACAAGATGCACTAAAATCCTACCAAACTGCAATTACATTTCGACCCAAAAACAGCGAAACACAATATAAAATAGCAGAAACCTACTTCAAACTTGAAGAATATGAGAAAGCAAGAGATGCCTTTATAGTATTCCTGTCATCAGAACCTAACCATATAAGCGCACTCAATCATATCGGATATATCTATGAAAGGTTAAGAAGTTATGAAAACGCTGCAAAGTACTTCAAAAAAGTGCTAAAAACTGCAGAGAATGACCTTTATGCATTAAATCATCTCGCTGCAGCATATAAGCAACTAAACCGTCATGATGAAGCCGAGGCACTACTACGTAAAGCGTTGAAAATCGATCCTGAATGTGAGCATCCAGACAATAGAAATCTACATAATTACTTGGGCTTAATTCATCTACAACGCGGTGAAGTTGGGAACGCAATCGCTGAGTTCCGTAATACAATCCGCTTATTTCCAAACGATATCTGGACACGGCAACAACTCGCTTCTATATATGAAGACCATAAACGATATTTTGAGGCACAACTACAATATCGGGAACTCTTAGATGTTGACCCACAGAACCTGCTTGCAAAAACAAGATTACAAGCATTGGCACATCTATCGCCTGCACCTTCACAGATAGCAGCCATACCGCCTATCACTATCCTAAAACCAGATGTTAGACAGATCATTGCTGATGCCCCTAATAAAAACGATTACCCCGATGCAGATGTCGTTATCCTATTTAACCATTTTAGTCATGATGTTTCTCCAACAGGACAGTCACGGTATACCACACATCAAGTTGTTAAGATATTAACCGAGAGAGGAATTCAGAAATATGGTGATATTGCTATACCCTATCAACCGACATCGCAAAATATTGGTGTCAACATAGCACGCACGTTTGGAATTGACGGCACAGTACATCTTCCACCAGAAGAAGCGTTCAATGATGTAACACCCCCAGGACTGTTATCGCGTAACCTATATTCCGACCTGATGTGGCACGTCATCTCTATGGTAGGACTCACGCCAGGAGTATGTATAGAATATCAGGTAACCCTTGAAGACAAAATCGAAACAACCGCCGGAAGCGAAACGTGGATTACAGGAGGATTTAACTTTCAAAATTCTGAGGTAACACTTCAAACAACCTATGCACTTCGAATGCCTCAAGATTGGAACCTAAAATGGAAGGTCGAACGAACGGATCTTGAACCGGAGATAGACTATGATGAAAACGGAATTGTCCAATATATATGGCAATCCGGTGAAATGCCAGCATTGGAAATTGAAGACGCAATGCCGCACATCAATGACATTGCACCACGACTGAGTTATTCCTCAATTAAATCATGGCATAATGTCTACAACTGGTACAAAAACTTGGCAAAAGATCGATATACACCAGACGAACACATGCAAGAAACTGTAGAAAAACTAACACAAAACCTAAAAACACACGAGGAAATAATACGCACAATTTACTATTACGTGGCAAAACAGATCAGATACGTTGGTATTGAACTCGGGCAAAGTGCATATCAACCTTCACCCGCAACTGAGGTATTACAAAAACAGTACGGGGACTGTAAAGATAAGACGACTCTACTCATTGCAATGCTTGACCTCGTCGGTATAAAATCTTATCCAGTCATGCTTAGCACGTCACCATATCAGAAAATCGACAAGTCCCTACCATCCTTAAGTCAGTTCAATCATATGATTGCTGCCGTGCCTAAAGACAATACAGAATACCTATGGTTGGATCCGACCGCAAGCACCTGTACCAATGGTAATTTACCATATACTGACCAAGGACGGACTGGCCTCCTTATCGGGGACACACAAGGAAAATTCGTGGATATCCCTGTCTTTCCAGCTGAATCTAACACCTATAAAAGCACTACGGAGTTACAGATTGATAAAACCGGAGACGCTAAAGGTAAAATACGTATCAAAATGACAGGTCAATATAACATAGATGCACGGTGGATGTATGAACAGACACCACCCATTCAATGGAATGACAACCTTGCATATCAACTAAGTGAACGTTTTCCTCATATTAAGGTAGATTCAGTCAGTATTTCAGACTTAGACAATTTGCAGAAGCCTATCGAAATCTCGGTTCAGTTTCATGTGAAAAACTATGTTAAACGAATTAAAGATCATCTAATGCTTTTACTCCCAATTGATGAGTTTAGCGACTATGCAAAATTTGTTGCTGCATCTGAACGAACATACCCACTTGACATGAACTACCCCATGAAAATTGAGAAGGTAATTCTAATTCATCTCCCAAAAGAATGGAGGGCAGTCTTACCTACTGATATTAAACAAGACAGCAGCTTCGCAAGAATGGAAAGGCAATATAGACAAAATGAAAACTTAGTCAACTACCATCTTGTGTTTAAATTAAAACAGCGCATCATCACTGTAAAAGATTATGCTAAGGCAAAACAATTCTTTAACAATTTAGCACGCGAAGATGGTAGCCATCTATTACTGAATGAAAACAAGGTAAGTAATAGACCCTCAACACATCGTTGAAATGCGGGTGCTATAATATGGAAAATTATAAAAATAAATGGACATTTACGCCAACAAGCTGGCGAGGTCTCCGAAACTCGCCGCTGTAGAGTGTCAAAATAGTTCTAAATTCTACTATATCAAAGAGGTATCTATTTATGAGTGAAAGTAAAAAACCAAATATAGTGCTTATTCTGAATGACGATATGGGTTTTTCTGACTTAGGATGTTACGGTGGAGAAGTTCATACACCGAATTTAGACCGACTCGCGAAAGGGGGGCTCCGTTTCACACAGTTTTACAATACAGCAAGGTGTTGTCCATCGCGTGCATCAATGCTAACTGGACTCCACCCACATCAAACAGGTGTAGGACACATGATGGGAGACGATGGATTAGATGGATATCGTGGCGACCTGAACGACCGTTGTATCACAATCGCAGATGCTGTCAAGTCAGTAGGATACGGTACTTATATGAGTGGAAAATGGCACATCTCTCGACACACAGGACCCAATGGCCCAAAACATAGTTGGCCCTGTCAACGCGGTTTCGATCAATACTACGGAATCATCACTGGTGCCGCAAACTTCTGGAAACCCAACACATTAAACAGAGACAACACCCGAATAGAACACGATGAACTCCCCGAAGAATACTTCCTCACCGACGCAATAAGCGATGAAGCAGTGAACTACATTCATGACCATCATCATAAGAACTCAGAGAATCCTTTCTTTACTTACGTGGCATACACCGCACCCCATTGGCCCCTACATGCACACGAAGAGGATATCGCAGAATACAACGGACGATTCGCTGCAGGATGGGACCAACTACGAGAAGAACGGTTAGACAGAATGCATGAAATGAAGATACTAGATGAATCATGGCGATTGACAGACAGAGACCCATCACAACGCCCATGGGACGACGCCGAATACAAGGAGTGGAACCAACGGAGAATGGAGGTATATTCGGCACAGATTACACGGATGGATACCGGAATCGGACGCATCATTAACGCACTTGAAGAAACAGGAGAATTGGACAATACACTCATCCTCTTCTTAGCAGATAACGGCGGATGTGCTGAAGAACTTGGGGGACCCCCAGCAGTACGGGATAGAGATACACACATCAGCACACAGACAACTTCTGATGGAAAACCTGTCTACCGTGGAAATGATCCAAGCATTATGCCTGGACCTGAAACAACATATCAGAGTTACGGCGTTCCGTGGGCAAATCTCTCAAACACACCATTCCGTCTATACAAACATTGGGTACACGAAGGCGGAATTGCAACACCGCTTATCGCACATTGGCCTAATGCAATAAAGACAGCAGGTGAACTACGACATCAACCCGGACAACTAACCGATATTATGGCAACTTGTCTTGAGATTTCAGGGGCTACCTATCCTGATGAACATAACGGTAAACCAATTCTACCATTAGAAGGAACAAGTCTGGTGCCTATTTTTGATGATAAGGATAACGGAAAGGAACTCCTTCTATGGGAACATGAAGGTAATTGCGCTATACGCAACGGAGACATGAAACTTGTCTGTAGATTCCCTGGGGACTGGGAACTCTATGATTTACAGACAGAACGAACGGAAATCAATAACATCGTCGATAAACACCCGCAAAAGGTAAAAGAATTGGACGGTCTATATCAAGACTGGGCAGAACGTTGTTTTATCTATCCGTGGGATAAATTGCAAGAACATCGCAGACAACGGCGGCAACAGAAATAACGTATAGATACTTAGAATAGGAGAAATTCTATGATTGAAATCGGAGAACGCACATTCCCATCAATTGCAGATATGCGTCAGCATGTGTTTGATATCTTGAATAACGCACCAGTAGATGAACCTTTAGAGGAAACGGATGCGAAAGTGCTTCAAGAACTGTTTTTGTGCCATCCAGAAGCTGAAGAGAAAATGGAAGGTCAGCAGATTCAAGATATGAAAGTAGGTACACATCCACAAGCAGGCGCACGCGCATTCTGTATAATTCGTGAAGATGGAACAGAAGAGACTTTTAGTATCAAGAAATGTATATCAGCATGGACACGGGAAAAAGGACTTGAGAATGTTGGGCAGAAAAAACCCAAAACACAAAAAACACAAAGTCCTAAACCGACACAACAAAGTAGAGCACCAGGCATCTTAAACGAACTGCAACGAGTTATTACACTCTACAACCAACTCGGAAAAGAAATTGAACAACTGAAAAAATCGTTAGTAGATGCATCAAAGTGAAATGTATGATGAAGATTTCCTTCCCTGCTGGCGAGGTTTCCGAACCTCACCAGCCCCCTGCTGGCGAGGTTTCC
>CAZURU010000060.1:0-10024 GCA_964623585.1 uncultured bacterium | reverse complement strand
CCCCCTGCTGGCGAGGTTTCCGAACCTCACCAGCCCCCTGCTGGCGAGGTTTCCGAACCTCACCAACCCCCTGCTGGCGAGGTTTCCGAACCTCACCAGCCCCCTGCTGGCGAGGTTTCCTAACCTCGCCAAATTTACATAAATATTTTCTTAAACTCCATTAGTGACGATAGGTTTATAACTATCCAATCTCCAACATCTTCAAACAGACAGGATTAGGCACTTCCACAGCGTTACCCGTTTCTGTCAGTAAACCTGTATCCGTATTGATAGAAAAAGTAACGATGTTGCTTGTCTGCTGGTTCGCAGCTAAAAGAATAGTTCCATCAGAACTTAAGCAGAAGTTACGCGGGGTTTGTCCCTGTGTCGATTCCCAACCGATACTCGTGAGCAGCCCTGTAACTTCATCAATAGCACAGATTGCAATGCTATCATGACCACGATTTGACCCGTAAAGAAACTTACCTGACGGATGCACATGAACATCAGCACAATGACTATTACCTTCAAAGTCCTTGGGAAGGGTAGAAATCGTTTGGATTTCGGTTAAGACTCCCGTAGTCTCCTCATATCTGAATGCTGTGAAAGTAGAATCCAATTCGTTTATGACATAAGCATATTTACGGTTTGGATGGAAATCAAGATGACGCGGTCCCGCCCCCGGATGAACACGCGCCCAAGGTTGCGTATTTGGTGTGAGTTGTCCTTTCTCTAAATCCAATTGATAAATCATGACTTTATCAAGTCCAAGGTCAGGAGCAAACGCATAACGATTGCTGCCATCAATCATTATAGCGTGGGCATGTGGTTCCGATTGCCGACTCGCATTAACACTTGAACCTTGATGTTGCACGAAATCTGATGCCTCAGCCAGTCTTCCATCCTTCCCAATAGGTAATGCTGCCACGCTGCCACCACCATAGTTTGCGACAAGTAGATACTTCCCCGTGGCATCTACACTTACATGGCACGGCGCACCGCCACCCGTCGCTTGTTGGTTTAGGTAACTAATTTCACCCGTACGCTGATGTATATAAAAGGCAGTAACTGCACCGCTTGCTTTCCCTTCAAACTCACCTATTTCATTGACTGAAAAAAGATAACGACCACTTGGATGAATGTCCAAAAATGAGGGATTGACGACGCCAGTTATCTTACTAGAATATGCTAACGCACCTGTTTCACTATCTAAGCGATAGACATAGATCCCTTCACTATCACCATGTGTGTAAGTGCCGACATACACATAATAATCCTGCTTGTTTTCTTGAGCCATTGGCTATATTCTCCTTATTTGTACTGTTTTATACAACTTTAACATGAAGCGAATTCTCATCGCTCTCTTTATACCCAATACGAATTGCTTTTGTCCGAACAGTCGTTTCACCTTTTGGTAACCGTAAAGGTTCGGTATATAACTGCCATGGTACGTCTTCACCTTCCTCCAGCGTCCATGCAATGGAGGCACCTTGTGTAGAACAGTGCAACTGCAGGAGGAAGGGTGCTTTCCAATCCCCATCTCTTTCTGCAACTTGCCTACCGGGATTTGCCTCGTTGATAGGAATGAAAATAGGTGCCGCTGTTTCGGGTTGTGTTCCGTTAGGATACCACTTCGCAACCATCTGTTCTTCCGATACATCTCCCAAATCACCAAAATCAGATTGCCACTGCGTCAATGCTCCCCGCATCCGTTCAAGCACATCCGAATGGTCAGTACTATCAGCAAGATTCGTCAGTTCATATCTGTCATTTTCAACATCGTAGAGCTCTTCGGGTGGACGTGGTCGGAACATCGTCAGTTGATCACCTTCCAACTTGTTATCAGCATGAAGCCGCCACATTTCCTGCATCACAGGATGCCGATTTCTATACGGAATCCACAGCAGATAAGGTTTGTCCGGATAGTAATGTCGGATGTACTTATACTTCTTATCACGGACTGCTCGTATCATATCATAAGACTCGTCATAGCGGTCGCGTGTTGCATAGATATAGTCACGTTCAACTTTTTCTGGACCAAGGAAAGGTTGTCCTTGTAAATGTTTCGGCAGGTCTACACCACACAATGACAATACAGTTGGACCAAGATCAATTAAACTTACCAATTGATCAGAAGTGCTATCAGGTTCAATCACTTTGTGCCATCGTACAATCAACGGAATGCGTATACCAGCATCGTAGGGCCAACGTTTACCGCGGGGTAATCCTTCACCGTGATCACTCCAGAGAAAAACGATCGTATTGTCATAAAGTCCATCCTCCTCCAACTGGTCTAACAATTCGCCCACGCGTCTATCGGCAATTTCAAGATTATCATAATGCCTTGCCAATGCGGTACGAGTTTTCTGTGTATCCGGAAGATAAGGAGGTATAGTCACATCGTCAGGATTAGTTTTTAGCGGTCTATTGTTACGATCCCACATACCGCTTTCGTGTGTAACGGTCGGGTTGAAAACTGAAAAGAATGGCTGCCCATCCTTACGATTACGCCAATGTCCCTCCTTGCTATTATCATCCCAAGCAGTAACAGGTGGTGTAAACTGATAGTCGGTTTTGCTATTGTTCGAGCAGTAGTATCCAGCAGCTCTCAAGTACTCCGTAAAGGTCTTGACATAAGGTGGAGGTACTGCAGAATATGGGGTCGGCATGTTGGGCGTATTCTTGTTGGTATGTCCTGTTCGCATGTGATGTGTGCCAATAGAGGTCTGATACATGCTAGTGATGATAGCGGAACGACTCGGCGCACAAACACCAGCTGTCGAAAACGCATTCGGGAAACGACATCCACCCGCAGCAAGCCGATCAATATTCGGAGTACGGGCAACCGAGTCGCCATAGCAGCCGAAACGCGGGGATGTATCCTCTATTGATAACCAGAGAATATTTGGACGATTGTCTGCAGTTGTGTTCATAAAAAGTCCTTTCTATGTATTCCAACACCCCTCCGTATATCCATCACGCGGCAAACAACTTCATACGTTCAGGTGTGGCACGTGCCAGCCATTCGGGGGGTATATGTTGGGTGTAACGGTGCGGGAATCCCGCCGCCTTGAAAATGTCAATAACGAAAATACGATATAACTGTTGCGAATCTAATGGTTGCGCTTCAAACGACTCAATGTATTGACGGGTCGGTTCAAATTTATCATACAAAATCTAATATCAGGAGAAACGAGAGTGCATAACTTTAACCGGATAACCTTTGATCCAAATGTAATGGGTGGAAAAGCCTGTATCCGTGGGATGCGGGTTACCGTCGGAACCGTTGTTGGGTTGGTTGCATCAGGGTATTCCAATACTGATATATTAAAAGCCTATCCTTATTTGGAAGAAGAAGATATCCAGCAATCTTTGTACTATGCAGCTTGGAAAGTTCAAGAAATTGAGGTGCCATTAAACATTTATGAAGGTAATTAAAACCTGCTGTGTCCTTCCGCCATGAACTTCTCCAATAAACCTGTCAGACCTTCCACTATCTCAGGATGACTTTCCCACAGATCGTTTGTCTCATAAGGATCGTCATAGATTTGGTAAAGCTGCCCGGGTGATTCCGGCTTCGGTCCGCCATCACTCGGTGGAGGCCAACCGCCTGAACCTTGCGTGCCAATAATCAACTTCCACTCTCCATGCCGTATTGAAAAAACACCATTACTGGAATGATGTACAATTGCTTCACGTAAGGGCTTGTCTGTCTTCTCACCTAACAGTGCTGGCAAAATGTTACAACTATCTTCCGCTGCAGCGTCCGCTACATCCACGTCTACAATCGCAGCACACGTCGCCATCAGATCAGTCAGGCAGACCAATGCATCCGATTCCGTGTTCGGTTCAATGACACCATTCCATCGCGCAATTAGCGGTTCACGATGTCCACCTTCCCAGATGTGTGCCTTGTAACCTCGCAAATCGCCACAAGATTTGTGTCCATATAAGTTATACGGCATAACACCTTTACCACCTTGCACACGGTCTCCTGGCAGGGCACCGTTATCACTTGTGACGAAAATCAACGTATCCTCCGTTTTTCCTGTGCGGTCTAATGCATCCATTACTTCACCGACCATCCAGTCAACTAACCAGACAAGATCACCACGGGGACCAGCATCACTCTGTCCACGAGCAAATTCAGGAACAACCTCCTCTACGCAAGGCTCATGCGGTGCCGAAGGTGTCATATAGAGAAAGAACGGATCTTCAACGTCTTCTTGCGATTCAATGTATTCTACGGATTTTTGTGCAATGATCAGATCCGCATTTTTGTGATGCCAACTGGGTGCTGACATACCCGGACGCCCCGTAAAATCAGGCCTCTCACGATATTCACTCGGAATTTCAACGAATGTGTCATCTTCAATGAAACCATAAGGGGGTTGGCACGTTGGGCATCCGGATGTGCCATAGAAATAGTCAAATCCGATTTCTATAGGACCCCCCGTTACAGGGGCGTGGAAATCAATATTCTCTTCTAATTCACGTTTTGCATTTCCCCAAGGTAGCGGGGCATCAAAATCGTAGTCGTACCCTGCCTTCGTGGAAAATCCGAGTCCTAAATGCCACTTACCGATACAGGCAGTATTGTAACCAGCACCCTTCAGCAAACCAGCAACCGTCAAACGTTCACTTTCAATTAGAGGGGGTTCATATCCGTAGAGAACACCCCGTTTAAGACGACTACGCCAGCAATATCTACCCGTGAGAACGCCGTAACGTGTCGGTGTACAAACCGCGGATGGGGAATGTGCATCAGTAAAACGAATGCCTTCCTCAGCAAGTTGGTCCATATTTGGAGTGGGGATTTTGGAATCTCGGTTATAGCAGCCGACATCACCATAACCCATATCATCTGCCATAATAAATACAATGTTCGGTCGTTTCAATTTATCTTTCATACTACACCATAGAGGTAGTGGTTACATTCCCTCCGATTGTAATTTTGACTTCAACTCTGCCAGATCGTTGTCAATAGATGCTTCTTCAGCATAAGTTGTAAATTCCGTATTTAACGCTGGATTACGAAGTTCAGACTCCACTGCTGAAGCAGCTTTTGCTAAAGAGGCTGCTTCAGATGCATTTTGCTCCATCTGATTCAGTATCTCAAATGCTTCGTTTTCTTGAACTTCAGATAACGTTTCTTTTAAATGTTGGTGTGCATCAATGTTTCTGTTTTGCGCGATAACAATATCCCGTTTTCTTTCGGCTTCCTCAGTTTTCTGCTGTAAAGTTTCCAGTAAGGTCGTGAGTTCTGTGACGACCCCCTTTTGATCATCCCATTGCTTCTTGTATTGATTTGCCTGCTGGCGATATTCGTTTCTTTGAGCAATATCCTCCCGTGCCAAATCTTCACGTCCTGCTCTAATGGCAATAGTCGCGCGTTCTTCACATCTTTCAGCCTGCACAATTGCACCTTCATAAGCGTCCTGAAACTGTTTCTCTATTCCTATAGAAGCATCAACCTTCTGCCTCGCTTCTGAAAGTCTATTGGAAATCTCAATAATAGCATTCTCTAAGACTGTTTCTGTGTCTTCAACTCTGTCTTCAACTTCAATCGGGTAAGGTCTATATTGGACGACAACTGTGTTAGCCAACTTATCCCCCATCCTTTGCTTATTCTTCCCGAGTGCAAACAGTAAATCAAACGGTTGAAAAATTCCGGCTAATCGACGCACGATGGAATCTTTGAAAGAACAAGGTTTACCATCTTTCAGTCTGACGACTTGTAATGACAGAAGTCGCTTACCGATTCCACGTCCATTCATCATGCCATCCATTCCAAGTAGACCAATTATCCACAAGACAGCGGAAGGCAAACCAAAAAAACCAATGTAAAAAAAGGAATAAAAGCCTCTTGCTAAAAAGAATAAGAACGTTTGCGCTGCAAGCAGACACAAAATGTCTACATAGAGCGCAAACATGCGTGCCAATCTTGAACCTATTGAGAATTTTTTCTTTGCAATTTCAATCCACTTCATCTATGTCAACCCTCTATCATTCAGACAACACTTAACACATTAACAATAGAGTCTTCTATCATCAAAAGGATAGGTATATTCTACGGTTAAAGAGATGGAACCGTAACTTCTACCTCTCGTCCACCTGCTTCAGAAGAATCAATGACGCCTTGTATGATAACGTTCGTCAGCATAATTTCATAAGGATCAATCGGTGAAGGTTTACCTTCTCTTACAGCATCAATAAAAGCGCTATCTTCTTCGTGGAATACACTGACAGACTCAAAATCGGTATACGTTTCATCATGAATCTGACCATCCTTATCTCCATAAACACGAACACCACCTTGTGGTCCACGGACTTCACCTATGCCGATTCGGAGACCCGCTTTCTTACCAAGAAAAATAGTGCCACCGAGGGAATCCATATTCATGCACCAACACGTCTTGAATACTAACCTCGCGCCGTTGTCAAATACAACCCATCCAACACCAAAGTCCTCAACTTCTGTCTCCTTTAATCCTTCATTCCATGTATTGTGTAGACTTATATAGTTTGAGGTAATCCCAGAAACAGCAACAGGCGTGGGATGTTCCATCAAGTATAATGCGGTATCCAAGGCATAAACACCGATGTCTGCGGATGCACCTAAGCCAGCAGTTGCTTTGCGGATAAAACTGCCACCAGGATTTCCACGTCTACGATCCGCGACAGTTTCAGCGTAATAGATTTCTCCAAGCGTCCCAGCATCTACGATCTCTTTTGCCTTTATGACCTGTGGAGAATACCTTAGTTTGAGACCGATCATGAGAATTCTATCGTTTTCTACAGAGGCTCGCCACATTGCCGCTGCGCCTTCTAAAGTTGCTTCCATCGGTTTTTCGCAGAAGACATGCTTACCTGCGTTTAATGCCGCAACAGTAGGTGCAGCATGCACACCGGTCGGTGTACATACATAGACCGCCTCAATTTCGTCCATTTTTAACATTTCATTGTAATCAGTAAATGTCTTTTTGATACCCCATTTTGCTTCTGCACGTTCCAAATTACCAGGAACAAGGTCGGCAGCAGCAACGATCTCACAACCCTTAATCTTTTCAAGCGTTCCACAATGTGCTTGTGAAATACCACCAGCACCTATTAAACCTAATTTGACAGTTCTCATTAATATCTCCTCGTCAAAGATTTGTTCTAATGATTTTATCCTATTTTTATATTCAAAGTCAAGGAATATTCTGATTCTGCAGAATTATTACTTGACAAATTATGCAAAAATATTTTATGATATAATAAGGTTAGTAATTGAACTGAAAGGGCAAGTTATCTGTTTCATGACATCAAGCATAAAAAACATTCGTCTGTGGCCATTAGCCACCATCGTTATCCTCACCGTCTTAGCGATTGGGATCGTGTGGTTATTGGATGCGGCGCATCGACAGAATAAAGTTGCCCTTACGGTTCTCATACTCCTAATTACGTTTCTTTTAGTAATAGCCTGGTTACTCGGTTTTTCTGGTTTAACATCACGAGTAAAAATCACATCCTTTAGTGCCATTCTTATATCTATCGCGTTGTTTGTAGCTCTATTCCGTTTTGATGTATTCAGCGGCGACCTTGTACCAAAATTTGAATGGCGATGGCAACAAGAAACAAAAACAACTATCGGTAAGACAAACTTACAGACACACGAACCAAATTTACTGACAGATTATCCACAGTTTCTCGGACCAGATAGAAACGCAACAATCAGCAATATAAATCTCAACACAGATTGGAAAAATAACCCACCAGAATTAGTTTGGAGAATACCTGTCGGTGCAGGTTGGTCAGGTTTTGCAATTGTCAACGGTTCCGCCATCACACAGGAGCAGGAAAACGAATGGGAAAAAGTCGTATGTTATGACTTTTACACGGGTCAGGAGAAGTGGACACACAGAGACCTCGCACGATACTATTCACTACCCGGCGGACTCGGTCCACGAGCAACACCGACTATTGACGGCGATCGCGTATATACTGTAGGGGGGACAGGAATCCTAAACTGTTTGGATTTTGAAACTGGAAAACAGATATGGGCTACAAACATCTTTGATGAGAATAATGCAAAAGCACCACCGTGGGGAGTAAGTGTCTCGCCGCTAATTCATGATGAACTCGTTATTGTGAGTGCTGGTGGAGCCGTTGCATACTATAAGGATACAGGGAAAATCGCTTGGACAGGACATAGAGTTCAGAGCGCATATAGTTCTCCCACTTTACTAACATTGGCAGGAACACCACAAGTTGTTTTATTTGACCAAGGACTCCTCACTTCCCATGATCCTGATACAGGGCATCTCCTATGGAAGCAATCCTGGCCTTCTGGTAGTGTAGAAATTGCAGCACAGCCAACCCCGCTTCCGGGTGACAAACTCCTCGTCTCAACAGCTTACGGAATCGGTGCTAAACTATTTCAAGTCACAAATGGAAACGTATCAACAAAACTTGACGTTAAATTAATATGGAAAACAATCCGTCTTAAAGCTAAATTCACAACGATAATTTACTACAAAGATTATTTATACGCCCTTGATGATGGTATCTTCACATGCATAAATCCTATTGATGGAAATCGACAATGGAAAAAGGGACGTTACGGACATGGACAGACGCTTCTGATTTCAGATGTGCTATTAGTACTCACCGAATCAGGTAAGGTTGTACTGTTAGAGCCGAATCCAAGGGAACACATTGAACTCAGTCAATTTTCAGCTTTGACTGGACAGACATGGAACACCCCTGCAATAGCAGGTAATTATTTACTTGTACGAAACAGCCGAGAAGCAGCTTGTTATCGGTTACCACTAAAATAAAATGTATGCCAGCCTTAAGCAATTTTACAATTTAGCATTTTTATAATTATAAGCATTCATACCCAATATTGGGAATACCATACATAAAAAGAGGAAGACCATACTGATGAAAACCTATCTTTACAACCCTTTCGAATTATTGGTTTGTTGTGGAGTCGCAGTCTTACTCTGTGTAACTACAACAACACATGCAAAATACGATCCTACAATTGATTCCCCTCTTGAACAGAATATAGATGATTTTGTAAAGAGATTCCGGCGCCGCGGTCCATTGGCAGCAACTGAAAGAACCAGCTTTGTTGTTTATGATCTCTCAAAAGGAAAAAAATTAGTGTCAATTAACGAGGATACACCGAGAATGGCTGCTTCGCTTATAAAGAACTTCGTCATGCTCGTGTATTTTCACGAGGTGAAGCAGAAACGTTTGACACATACCAATACAAATCGCTATCATCTACGACAGATGATTAGGTTCAGTTCAAACCGTTCAACGAACCATTTTATAAAATTAGTCGGGGGGCCAACTAAAGCAAACAGAATTCTGAAAGCGAATTATCCCTATTTTAAGCAGACTCGCATCGTTGAATATATTCCAATGAACGGACGAACCTATCGAAACAAGACAAGTGCTCAGGACCTGAATAAGTTCTATGTGCAGTTGTGGCAAAAGAATCTGCCGTATTACGAGAAAATGAAGTACTATCTTGAACTGCCAAACGGAGATTACATCTACAAGAAGACCCGAATCCCAGCATCTGCAAAAGTGTACAACAAGACCGGTACTGTCTACGGACTTATTGGCGATAGCGGCATAATTGTTATGCGAGACCCGAAAGGAAAACTGCGTCCTTATGTCTTCACGGGATTGATAGAAGACACAAGCAAACCCTACGGAAGACGCAGAATCTCTTTCGGCGCGTGGGTGAATCAACGCGCAAGTATTCTACGCAAAGTATCAGAAAGAGCTTACGGGTATATCTACAACAGTTATGGCGGTAAGTTTGTCATCCGCTAATTGCTCCACTAAAGTTAACTATGACATCCATTCTAAATATCGGTCGTCGAGCTGAACGAGTGACAAAATGAAGGAAGCGACGGTGGAATTCGGCATTGCACAGACAGGCATGGCAGCCTTCCGTTACGACTCTAAAAATGATCCGCAAGAATTGATGGACATCATCCAAGATCTTGCTTGTGCCGTAGCACATTCATCCTTGATTGTG
>CAZURU010000059.1:12461-17712 GCA_964623585.1 uncultured bacterium | reverse complement strand
GGTGACGATCAGATTCAAGATGAAAATCGACATACCAACGTCCAGTTAGTGTTACGGGGTTGGAATCACTTCGCCACCCGAGCTTCTGTTGGCAGAATCAGATAAAGTCATAGTGAATTACCAAATACCTTGACCTTATTTCTGTAGAGCAATCTCCGAATCGCGACTAAACACTTTGATAGTCGGTTTGCGGAGTTCCCTCCTACAGAAGAGGAGTTGTTATGTTAATTGGATAATATCTGTAAGAAACTGCAAAAACACGACAATTGAATGTCTCTGCGAACTCTAATATCCATCATATTATACCATACAGAGCAAAATATAGTAAAGTTAAGAAACTTTTTTTCTACTATTCTACTTTTTTACCAAGACTTTCAACCGCGCATCCGCCTAATCCGGGCAGGTGTATCATCACCCCGAATCTCGGATGAAAGGATACGCAAACTCCTGTCCGCAATCGGTAACGCCACCTTCACACCACCACGGCGATGCGACTCACGTAAAGCAATAGCGACCTCTAACGCTGCCCGACCATCGTCACCGGAACATTTCGGCAAACCCTCATTCTCAACGGCATTGATAATGTCGTCAAGAATGTCCAAACCCATCCCTTGCATCCGGACCGGATACGGAAACGGACACGTTGCGGGTATACCACGTCCTCTCCGACCACCGGGGAGTATGCGTATCAACTCAAACTTTTCAGCATTATTGATAGAACGAATCCGTCCACTTGTACCGATGACATCTACCTCCCACGGTGCTGCGCCACAGGCAGTGCTGCGTAGATACGCACGAACCCCGTTATCAAAAACAAGATAACCGTTTCCCATCAGGTCGTTTTCACCTGCTGCGGCGTCATCAGATTGCATCTCACCGAAGACCCATGCCACATTGCCACCCGCCATATACCGAAGAATATCAATCGCGTGGCTGCCGTTATGGGATAGACCACACTGTGCATAAACGGTTACCTGCAGCACATGACCAATTTCACCTTCATCAATGAGTTTTCTCGCCTCGCTAAAGAAGGGATTCCAACGTCTTGCACAATTTATTGCCATCACAACACCGTTCTCTTGACAGACATCTACCATCGTATCCGCTTCTTCAAGGCTGAGCGAGATCGGTTTTTCTGCCCAGATACCTTTTACACCTGCGCGTGCCACATCCTGCACGATTGTAGAACGCACACGTGCTGTTGTGCATATACTGACAAGATCAAGGTTTTCCTTCTCCAACATCTCACGATAATCGCTATAGATATGATCCGAACTAAGTCCCCACCGTTCACCGAAGATTTCAGCCTGTTCAGCGTGTAAATCAGCACCTGCAACCAATTCAGTTTTCGGTGATGCCATATAACTCGGTGCATGACAGTAAGGTAGAAAGAGGGAACCCCCTTGAGTAATTTCATCGTCAAAAGTACTCCCCATGCGTCCTAAACCTATTACACCTGCACGATATGTTGACATGTTATTTCCTCCATAAAATGTTGTTCCCGTATTTTTATCAAGTAGTTTCTGATAGACACAGTTTCTCATAGACACAGTTTAACATAGACAAGGGCCAGCCATTTGTCTTGTGGCGGTATCAGGTAGGGTTTTGGTTTAAGCGGTGTCCAAAAAGGCTTAAAGATGTAATCTCTATCACTTTTCAATTCCCAAGTATCCGCTGTTTTCTCTTGTGTGGATAGATGGAAAAAATGCCTTCTTTTCTGATTACTTATATTTTCAGTCGGTACCCACCCATCAATGATGTAGTCAATGTATTTCGGTTTGAAATGTTCGTCAAATTCATATTCAATGTAAGTAACGTGTGTGAAGTTATTGTGGGTAGAACGATAATCAACAGTGAGTCCTCTTGTCAGTTTTTCCTTGTAAGGCACAGCGTTTAAATCTGGTTTTATGTAGACTTCGGTTGTATTTATGATTATCCGTTGATGTGCCTCCAGTTCATTCTCCATACAACCGAGATATGCTTCAATTTTTACGTGTTGTAATCCAGTTTCTTCATAGGTTTCACGGACTGCTGTCGACTGAATATCTTCACCTGGTTCCACGCTTCCTGCTGGGACTTGGATACCTGCCGTGGGGTGTTTGAATACGAGCAAGGACTTCACGCTGTTTCTTTCTTGAGTGATGAATGCGGAGACTTTTTCAAGTGTATTTTCTTTCTGTATATCTGCAATTTTCGTAGTCATACCTAAATTCTTCCTTAACCAGATTACGATATAGAATCTGCGTTCAGTATAGAGACTGGACCACGAATACCTTTTTTCGCCAATATCTGACGATATTTTCCTCTTTTCAAACTTGAGGCAGTTTTTCCAGTGGAAATCCAGTGGTATGTCCTTTTAACTGTCAAATCTTCAAGGTTCTTTGCAGATAGTCTAAGCCACCGTTTTAACCATTCTAATTTCGCTATGATTTCTCGTACTTTGCGAGTATTATCTGCCGGATGGACTTCCACATAGTAAATCCCTTCTCTATAACCTAACACGTAATCCCAACGCGGTTCATTCGGATAAAGTTTTTCAAGACACTTGTCTATATAAACACTACCTTTTAGATCACGCGGTGAGTTAACTTTGATTCTATTCTTATCTTGACGTTCTAACGCTTGTAACCCATTTCTTAGACACTCAGCAATTTCAGGAATACTCAAAACAGCATCAGTAAAACTCACAAGTCACTCTCCCATACTGCTTCTGTTACAACATCAGCTGACTTCGTGCTAAATAGTGTAAGACCACCCCAATCCGAAATTGCTTCATCTGGGTCTTCTGGATCTAATGTAGAAATATCTTTGACTCTTACAACCTCATCCTGCCGTAAAAAGTAATAGGTTTTGAACGTCTTTTTGTGTATGATGGTATCAGTAAGTCTATATGTAAAGGTATTCGGTTTCAAATCCAGCAAATCTCTTAACCGTGATGCAGCGTTTGTAGATTTGGCAATAAGTTGAATTGCCCAGATAAGTTCTAAAACTTGTGTTGAATGGGTAGAAACAATAACTTTATACCCGTGTCTCATAAGTTCCAAAAAAACAGTGAGTAGTGCTGAAATTGCTTTGGAGTGTAACCCCATTTCAGGTTCCTCAATAACAACCCAATTGATGCTATTTTTTCTCTGTTCCCCACCTGAGGGCATTAATCGGTATAATCCCATCAACAGTGGCACAAATTCCCGCTGACCAGTTGACCAACCCATAAATGGCAATTGGGTACCCGCAACATCTAAGACAATCCGTTTCCGCAAACCGGAACGATCCAATTTTACTTTAGCCCCTTTAAAAATGCTTTCTCCAATGGCATCACGTATCGTTTTGTTCATACGACCGGTGTGCGGAAATATATCAACTTTACTAAACTCTAAACTCGTTTCTAATAATAGACGCAGATGTTCACTAAATTGCTTAACAACGTAGGGGTCACCGATAGCATAGTCAGTAAAAGCACGCGGCCACCCATCCTTAAGCGTCATTGCTCGGTGTGCAGGAATCAGGAGAAAGTTTTCCGCTTTTTTCCTGTCTTGTTTAGACAAAACTTTGTCAAGTTCAAAATCCTCGTCGTCAACGATAATTTTAGTAGTATTGCCCCAAATACCATCCATCCCTTCACCGAAATAGAGAGATAAAAAATCTTCTTTCTTGTCATGCCAATCAAATCCGTGTTTTGTCAGATTCTGCCTAATATCGTCTACGTCTAAAACCAACTTTACAAGTTGGAGCAGAATACTCTTCCCACTCGCTTGTTCACCGACAAATACAGTTAGATCCCCGAATGTAATGTCAGCTTCACAGATTTGTCCTAATGAAGTAACTGAAAGACGTTTCATGGATACCTACTCCTTTTTATAATCTACCACTTACGCTGAACTACTTTACTATTTACAATCTACTACTTACGCTGAACTACTTTACTAACGAAAGCGCGTCCAGTTTCTCCTGCAGCACGAAAAATCGCCAGAACGTTCCCTTCTGAGTCTTTAACCGACCAAACATGGCCTGTGAACGTATGTTGAACTGCAAAAAATCTGGGTGTTACGCTACCGTAGAAGTGTTCTTTACCAACAGCATCTATCCAATAATACGAAACAACTTCTCCTGTAGAATTGACAAAAAGCATGGTAGTCTCAGGATTATTCACTACAGATATTGACTTTGGGTACTGTTTAGGATCTAACTGACTCAAGATTACCCATTTTCCATTGCAATCACTGGTAGGATCCAGCATTTGCTTTTGAATATCTGACCAGCTTAACAAACCGGGAGGCCAACTAAACTTTGGAGATGCAGACGGTAAGTAACCCTTCAAATGAAAGAGATGGAGACGACTTGTTGCAAGCGAATAACGCCAGTCTGAATCACCGTAGATTTCAGTAAGCAATCCAGCAAGTGTTGGATCATATACTTTCAGTTTCTCACGAGTATCAACATCATTATGTTGATAATCATTAGCACGATTTGTATTAAACCAGGATTGAGTGCCTTCAGCCCAATACTCAGCTCTGTTTGTAATAGCATAAGTGTTTTTCCACAGACCTTTTTTGAGCGCAGCATCAAATGCTTCTGCAAGACGTTTATCAAAAGTTGGGTCAAGTGTATTCAGTCCCATTAGGTGGATCGCATGACTGAATTCGTGGATTAATATGTTCTCTGTTTCATAAGGGTCTCCACGAAAATTAAGTAGGTTTTCTTCTCCACAACTGACTGCGGGTCTTGAAGGCGTAGAACCTAAACCGCGCGCTCGTACATCCCAAAAGAAATCGGGTTTGAGATCACTATGTTCTGGAATTTGGGTTGTCATTTCGTTATGCGCCATCACGACAAAGCGCACGTTATTTTTAGCTAATTCCCGCAAAATGTCCTTACGATGTCCAATCATCTGTCTGATAAGCCATGCAGCTTCTTTTAAAGCGTAAGACTTCACTTTCGCTGATGCCACAACTGGGAATCCTTCTACATCAATCCATTGTTGGTAAAACGTATCTAACTTGAATGTATTTCGGACAGTTATTGGAGGCGGAACAGGTTTAGGCATGTAGGATTCTTGCTTAGTTTCTGGATTTTGTACAGGATTCAACATTGCACAACCTATTGATAAGATGGTCCCCCATAGCATAAGAGACATCAACACTATATGCAGCAAAACGCTGCTGACCTTGTTATTATTAATCCGAGAAGGTTTCATAAGGATACTCCTGTCATTATAATCATATAAAAAGTGTATGTAATGGTAGATGTAGCA
>CAZURU010000059.1:0-12361 GCA_964623585.1 uncultured bacterium | reverse complement strand
CATTCTGTTAGATTGTGCATCTCTTTGTAGCACATTCTGTTAGATTGTGCATCTCTTTGTAGCACATTCTGTTAGATTGTGCATCTCCGTTCAACAAACATATTGATTATTGCTGTAGCACATTCATCCTTGATTGTGCTACAGAAAAATAAAACCAAAGACTTTCTTGAAACTTTATTGTGCAGAATAACGCAATGCATATATACCACCTGGGAATATCCCTAAATTGCCGCCTATCGTCAGAGCCTTTATTAGCACTCATTCTTTACAATTGACTCATTACTTTTATGCAATCGAATCCCTTGTGTCATTTGGGAGCGGAACTTCAATCGGTTCAATTCCCAATTCTTTACATTTTACCTTAACATCATCAGGGATTATAGGTGCTGCAAGTATGCTGCGAACTTGATTGCAAGGTAATCCATATTCAACTGCTGCAAGATGCTTGTACTTAACAGCTTGCCAGGCTCCAACATAATTTCTTGGTGGAATGTGTGTTTCTACTTCCACTGTTATTGGACTTCCTTTACTATCCTCTAACAATATATCTGCCTTATCACCCGACTTGAATCCATGCTCAGTTTCAACTAATGTCAATCCTTGACTAAGTAAAGAAGGATTATCAGCCAAATAGTTCTTTAAGTTCCGATGTTCATCACTTTCTCTGCCGCCACCTCTGTCCCTATGTCCTCCGCCCCCATTTCCTCTGTTAGGAGTATATTGCCAATGCCCACCTGAATGACTTGTGTTATGGATATTTGTATAGGTTTGATATCCATCTTCTGCTGGATTTACGTCTCCGCTGTTAGTTTCTGGTTCTGCTACTTCGTAAGGTATTGGCGTTTCTATCATAGGTTCAATCATTTCTGAAACATCGTGTTCGCTGTCTATATCTGTCGGGAGTTTTTCATCAACAAATTTTGCCGAATTTTCTTCGTCTTCTTTGGATTCTGCTTCTGGTAGAGATAGACAAAGATCAGCTTGGAAACCGTGTCGTTTCCAACTGTTTAGAGTCATATCAATGTAAGCATCATCTCTTGCCAGCAATAGATCTTTGACGAACTCGCGAAGTTGGTCAATACCGAAATATTCTTGTAAAGCATCACCGACAAGATCTGGATATATTCCTTCGACTACTTCTGTACCTAACCAGAGTGTTATTCCTTGACTTATCGTGTCCAAAAAACTTTGGCGTGGATCTGGATCAGGCACGGAAATCCCTTTCAATTTGTACCTCACCTCTATTCTTTGGGTTCGGTAAACCGTTAGTCGATCCAAAACCTTAGCAGATTTCTCTATTGCATGTCCTTCGTGCCGAGGCATTGAATTAAGGAAGTCCTGAATGTATAGACTTAACCCCCGCACCTTCTCTGACCAATCTTTATATACCCCTTGATTACCGTAATAGTTGGATTCAACATCCGAAATTTGATTACAACCTTCTATACCGAGGTGTTTAGCAAGTTCCAGCAAAGCACCGTCAAATGCCCAAAATGGAATTTTACCATCAAAAATATCTGCGATATAATTATTGTCATTCCAAACTAATTCATCCTTATAGAAAAAATCCCATTCACTCCCTTTCTTACCCAGCCAACATTTACCCTCTCGTGTTTTCTCCCACTCTTCTTGCAATTCTTCATCTTCCAGCGAGCTGTTGTTTTCTTGCAGCTCTTGCAGAAACTGCCATATATGTTGATATAGATACTTAACACGCTTACGAATTTCCTCCTCATTGGCATTTTTCTTAGATGTAACATCTTGAATACCACGAACATAGTCCAAAGGAGCAGCGCGTACTGATACTCCCGAGACGTTGAAAAAATTCTCTAAGTTTTCTGAGTAATACTCTTTGAGGTAACCACGACCATCACCGAAGACAGCACTTTCATCTTCCCAAAACACTTTATCTGACTGCCACCAACACGGTTCCGGTTCAGGGGTAAAAATAAGGGATTTTGCCTTAAATTCCTCTTTTCGTTGGGCGTCTTGCCGATCAAGAAAGCGATACATTGGTTCAATGTCTTCAACGCTTACTGTTGAACTATTTGAACTCAAATTGTTAAGGTATTTCATTACACTGTTCGTATTTGCATTCAAATGTACCCCTAATTTTTCAGCCAACCATCGTTGTGTTTTTTTGTCTTCGCTGATGTCAAAATCCGTATGCAGGTAAGCAACGCTATCCCCTAAGACTTTTTTATTATCAGAAGTTGGAGCAAAGCACTCTGAAGGGCAGTGAAGAGTACCTGCCTCGTTTGGAAGCCATGCAGTTTCCTTAAGTTGGCGATAAAAAGTGGCATCAAAAGACTTGGATTGATCAGAGTAATGGAACCAATGATGATTACCGCTGAAGAAAGCATTTCGAGTGTTTTCTCCTGATGGAAGGGCATTAACCAATAAACGCCAGAGAACTTGTGAAAGATTTACTTTCTGAGACGTGCTAATTTCAGTTAACACTTCCGGTAAGTTTTGGAGATTAAAGTCTTTGATTGTTTGCTTATAATTACTTCGTTCCAATTTTAAACCTCGCTTGTGAAGTTCCTGACTGTTCTGGTAATCAACAGATAAACTCTCTTCAATAACTTTAGGTGTATCCATAGTCCCGATCGCTTTCAAAAATCTGAACCAAGTTTTCTGATCAGAATCATCCTCTAAATATGCATCATCTATAAACCAAATTTCACTGTCATACACAGAAAAATAATTCTCTAAATCAGTATTGTCAGTGTAGGTTTGTGATAAATAGGCATCACAAGGCACCACAAAATCAGAATCCACTTGTTGAAATCCTTTATAGGCATGCAGGATTGGAGTTTCCTTGATTTTCTTTTTTATATCTGTATCGGAAATCTTATCCCAAATCTTAAAAAGGTAACGCACATGTAGACGGTTTTGAGCTTCAGAGGGTCTTTCAGGTTGAAGGTATTTAGGGCAAATTGATTCGTTGATAATATCCTCAGGATGCAATGCCCTAACACCCAGACTTTTTAAGAATGCCTCAATTTCGTAACTATCATCTCCTTCAAGTAGTACTGACTTAAGAATAGGCAGCTCTTTTAGGAAAGGGGCAATCTCTTTTCGTCCTTCATCAGTATTTGGAGGGAAGAAAACCAATCCATCCTTTGCACACACTTGTTCTCCATTTTCAAGCCGCACCAGTGGCAGATTTTTTATCCGATCCAATTCTGATTTCTGGTTATTCAAATAGAGATATAAAGAACGCAACCAATCCTCACATTTGCTCTCAAACCAATTGGATTCTTGCTTATCAAGCCAATCCAACACTTGGTTTATACCTATTTCTTTCACACCTGCTTCGCGCATTACCTTATAACACTGGCGAAACTCCTCCGTATCGCGTATATCGGGATGTAACCAACTACTGTTTGAAAACAGTGAATCGCATTCGATCAATTCCCGTAAAGACTCGCGGTGGGGATAATACACATTTTCAGCTTTTGCGTAATTTCCTTCCTTTTCAGTTGGCACAAACGCTCTTTCCTGCATCGCTTTTTGCAGTGCTTCAGCGATAGGTTTGAATTCATTTTCCACATTATCTTTCAAAGGTAGGACGTTAAAGAACGCCGGTTTAAGCAGACCTCCAATCTTCAACTGCTCCAAGATTTCAGGAAGAAAGTTGGCAGTTTCCTGCACTAACCATCCGTTCCAGGGATTTTCATGCGGTTTTGGAATATTGTCACGGGCAGGTGTTGTCTGATACCTTGCTTGGATGAGAAATTTCAAGTGTGTCTCTTTTTGGGTAGGAAGAAAGGCAAACAACACACAATTGTTATCTATCGGTATGATTCCATCATCTTGTAGTTTGAACGCGACTTCAATAGGTTGTAGTTCCTCCGAAGATCGTAAAATAAGTTGTCGATCTTCCTTATCTTCTGCTTGTTCCAAGAGTTTATCTATGACATTTTGTTGAGGCTTAACTGCTTTGGAAAAAACGAGAAATGTTTCTGATCGTTTGTTGTTACAATTCAGCGATCCTGTCAACTTAACCAATTCAACTGACTCATTGTCAGGAATATCCTGAAGCTTGTCAAATAACTGGCGGTGGCAGGAATAATAACCCGTTTGTGCATTGCGTTTGTCCTTCCATTCGATCCTTTCAAGATTACGTAGGAAAAGTAAGGATCGTTCATTTTCTAATTTGCAAAGTCGGTCCATCAAGTGCTTAATGTCATCCAACTGATGCGGACTATCTTTGAATGGCAAGTGAAAAAAAGTTTTGCCTTCATTTACTAACTTTTCAATTTCTGGACTCATGTTGTCAATACTTTCTGGCTTGATTAAATCTCGTATCCGAAAACACTCTTCACCAGAGTAAATTTCCGGCAAATCTGTGTAATTATAAACCGCTTTGAAGCCAATTCCAAAAGTCCCAATATGAGTTAAATCTTTATTGCTTGAACCAAGCGAACAAATGCTGCGTACATCTTTTTCCTTAAACTGACTACCATCATTCCATACATACAACGCGTTTGAGTCTAATTGCAATTCAAGATGTTGACTATTGCTGTCATCAGCATTCTGAATAAGTTCATAAATGAAATGTGTTTTATCGCTGTATAGTTGTTTGTAAATACGACGAGGTTTTGTATCCCATCCATAACGTTTTTCGTGATCTTCGACTATCTTTTTGTAATCTGTTGCCATAATGATTTACTACTTCCTCCTTTGATAATTCAACTCTTGACAAATAGAGCCCATCTGCCACACATCCATTGAGATAATTTCTGCCTCAATACTGAGTGAGAGAATGGGACGGATACAGAGACCCATAAGTGTAAACTTAAGAAATTTAGAAGCTTTGATGAATCACTCTGAATCCTTATGGTTATACGGATTGTCTTCTTTTCAGTCACGCTAAATCATGGTGAATACCAAACGCGTATTCACCCAAGCGCATTTGGCGTTGATTTGGTAGGGACGATATGTTTATATCAGGATGAACTACTACACATCTCGTCCCTACGGGACTAAAGAGGGTTTGCATAACGTTTTTCTATAAACATATCGTCCCTAATGAAGATAAAATAATTAAACGGGTAATTTCTTGTTTGCATAATGCAGGCTCACCACTCTGCTGGCGAGGTTTCCTAACCTCGCCAAATTACCCAAATATTTTCTTTAACTTCATACGGGACTAAAGAAGGTTTGTATAACGTTTTTCTATAAACATATCGTCCCTACGGGACTGAAGATCCGAGTTCAATCGTGATCTATAAACATATCGTCTCTACGAGACTAAGAAACGGACAAAACGTATTATACATAGATATTCTTCATCTGCCATGCATCCAACGATACAAGTTGACTGTCTTGACCCTGTGAACGCAACGACACACCGACACTATCTGCTCTATCCGGATAAACACGCATCGCAACGCATTGCAGTCCATTCGCAAAGACCTCAACGACACTCTTGTCTACAAACACACGAAGTTTTAGTGTTTCGTCTCCCATAATCGAGAATCCACCCGTTTCAGGTGCACGGGAACGCACATCAGGTGCAACTGACGAATATGAGGAATCTATCGTAAGCATACTCTGACGGACATTTTTCTCTGAATTGTGGTTTCGGATACCACGTTCTCGGAAAAATGCGATACGGGTGAACTCCTCCTTATTCGGTGAACGAAGCACATTGAGCTCGACCATCGGGGCACCTTTCGTGTCAATCTCCAATTCAAGCTCCATAGCATTGCCGTTGATGTTCTCTAACACAATTTCTTGATTTGCAGGTAACGTCGTAGCATTGACATGTTGATGGTCATAACGTAAAGATTCAATATCACCAGCAGGTTCAACACCGAGTTCGTCTCTTGAGAGGAGTGTCAGACGACGGGGTAAGGTCATTATCTGATTCCAACCCTTCGTAGGTTTCGCGGGGTTCATGTTGTAGATTACGATGACACCGCCTTCACCATCAGGTGTTGCGGAAGGTGCATGTACACCGGCGGGGGATGCTGCCCCGAAGTTGTTCTTCGCGCCTCCTGTTACGACGAACTTATCGCGGGCTTTATCGTAATCTCCGAGTAGATATTGTCCACCGCTCATGTGGCTGAAGAATAGGAGGATATGTTTGTCTCCAATAGGCCAAAAATAGGGACACGCGCCATCATCACCTACCAAGGTATACTGGTCATCTTCAACGAATGGATGTAAATAAACCCAGTTCGCCAAGTCGGCAGAACGGAGCAAGAAATTTGCTCTGACAGGTCTACCCCCTGGTCCGTGAGGCAGTGTTCCACCAGATAAGGAATAGTACATATCACCCTTTTTCCAGATACACGGATCAAACACACGATAGACAGGAGCTGTACCATCTGCATGCCTGGAAGGAATGACAGCTTTACCTGAGACCTTTTCCCAATTCAGCAGGAGCGGATCGTTTGACACTGCGACCATGTTCCCGACTACCGTACCGTGATACATCGCTATCACACGGTCCTCTTCAACAAGTGTTGATCCAGAGAAGCAACACCTTTCAGGATTGGGATAAATTGCATAAGGTAGGTCACGCCAGTGGATGAGATCATCACTGATTGCATGTCCCCAATGTTGGCGTGTATCTTCAGGTGGATATGCCTGATAGAATAGATGCCAACGTCCCTGCCAAAAACAGAGTCCATTCGGATCATTGAGCGATACTTCCGGATTGACGTAGTGGTAGATTGGACGATGTGGATCCCCTTCGTATCTCTTGCGATACTCGTTCAACCGTAGCATCAACGGATTTGTCTTAAGTTCTTCTTCCTGTTCTTCCAACGTTTCCGCGAAGGTATAGTGCGGCACTTTAGATGTGAAATCTTCGTTAGCCATAGTTCTCCTCTGCGTAATGATTGTAGGATATATAGTGCTTAACATAGCAGAGAATTGGTTGGATGTCCAATAAATTATGTTCTCTGCATTGATGTGGTTTTAGTTAAAGTAGGTAATTTTCGGTGGGTAATGTGTTGAGAGGAATTGTATCCATAGAGTTGGATTGGGATGGGTATGGCAGCATCAAAGTCCTTTTTTATCCATTTTACCTTGTTTGTTCTTTTCTGTGCTGATGACACCTTCGACTGCGTCTTGATGGTGTTTAGATCTACTGACATCTACTAACCCTAATGTGTCAGAGAGGGTTATTTTGGACATTGGATTCCATCCCTTTCCAGGCAGATAAGGTTTGTTCATGAAAATGTCATTATGGATTCTATTGTCCATAATATTTTCACATAAGCAGAACGTTTGGCATGTGTCCCACATTGGTTGAACGATCTTCAGTCCCGTAGGGACGATATCTGTAATTACAAAGCGTAATATCTGTGAAAATATCAAAAATAAACAGTTACCAGGCACAAGTCGTTATATTTAGTTTCGTTCATACATGTTGATCTGAATATTAGAAGACAATTCTAATTCTTTTATTAAGTTTTTTCGGCTTGTTAACTCTCCATTATGCTCTAATTTTTCAGCAGATTTAGGTTTATTATTAAAGAAGATGCCTGTAGTTAACTCCCATGAAGTTGCATGAATAGCTTTTATTGGACAGTACGTCAATTCCTTAAGTTTTACCTTCATTGCATAGACGGTAGATCGGCATATTCCATCCCTAATATAAAAAGAGCCGTTGGGATTATCTTTTCGTTCACTTTCTGTTAAATTTCTTATCCATAGATCATCCATCTTTTTTATATCAAATGTATCGCTCATTTTGAATTGACGATTAAACCATGATTTCCTCTTTTCATTCTTTGATGTAGCTTTTATATGGCGAACATTCTCAAAAACTTTTGTCGCGGTTGCATCATTGGGATCAATTCCAGATTCTTTTATGAGTTTATCAACAACTTTATAGAGAGGAGTTCCGCATATACAATTCAGAAACTTGTGGTTCTCATCATCTTCTTTCCAATGTCTTGGTGCATTCATAAAAACAAGATTGTTAAATTCAACTTCATTGAGTTGTAGCTTTGTATATTCATAAACATGCATAGACTGGTATGCCTCCATTTATTCAGTATTATTGCGTTTGAATCTAATGTTTCAACGGGAGTTACAATACGCTTTTTTCCGCGTGTGGTAATTTGGGTAATATGCCGTTATAGTAATCTTGGATTTGGTATATCTGTAAGCGTGGAGCGGTGAATTCGTAACTGGGATGTTCGTATGTTTTTGCCTTTGCTGCCTCTGCTTGCATCTTTGGTGACGGCGGTGTTGTTACCAGAAATACACCCATATCTGCTTGGGCATCCTGCATTGCTGTTCTGAAATCTCTGATATGTCCGAGTGTGTAACCCCCACCTTTTACTTGTGCAATTGCTGTTCCGAAAGCTTGTTTTCCTTGTATCTTTCCTAATGGAAATTTCATAGTTCCATCTATACCGCCATCTGCAACTTTCTTGGCGTTTGCCTTGAATTTGAGCACGTGTGTTACTGCCCACTCTTCAAAACCAAATGGGTTGGTCCTTGCCAGTTCTAATGCTTGTTGCGCGTTTTCTGGTGTGCCCGTGATTTTGATCTGATTAAGCAATCGTGGAAAATACTTCTCAATCTGGAGTTTTACTGCACCTGTTGCAAGATAGGTTAAGTCAATTCCTATCCATTGCCTCTTGAGGAATTCTGCTGCCATGAGCGTTGTTCCACATCCGCAGAACGGATCAAAGACGAGACTATCTTTGTTTGATGAAGCTTCTATGATGGGTTCATAAAGTTTTATCGGTTTTTGAGTAGGATAGCTTGTAATTTCATCTGTATTTGTATTTTGTTGAAATGACATTATCCCTGACCATACGTCTGTCAATGCTACCCCTAGAGTTTCGTCAAGATATTGGCGTCTTCCACCAGGTCTATCGTCACGATAATGCCGTCCATGTTCATCGACTTTTCTAAAACGTCTGATGTATTCAGGTTTATGCGGTTGATATATTTTGTTGAATACGAATTTGTCCACGGCTTTAACGTAATAAAGAATAACATCATGCCCTCGAATGTAACCTTTAACTTTGCTTTTATATCCTGATGCTGTTTCTAAATTCCAAATTATCTCTCGTCTAAAATTAGCCACACCAAAAACGGAATCCAAGATAATTTTGAGATAGTGGCTTGCCGTTGGATCGCAGTGGAGGTATAGGCTGCCGGTGGGTTTGAGTATTCTGTGCATCTCTACGAGTCTTATCGTCATCATTACAAGATATGCCATCATAGGTGTTTCGTTTAGGAATTTGCGTAATCCCTCAATGGTATCACCTACTTGTCCGCCAACTTCTACTATCAACTCCCCGAATGTTTTCTCGGCTTCGGTTCCCCAGGTCCAGGTATCTGAAAATGCTTTTTTGAGTATATCAGGTTCTTGTCCGTGTTCATCATGGTATGCGATAAAATAGTCGCGTTTGGAGTTGAAGGGTGGATCGGTTGCAATGAGATCTATGCATTCGTCGGGGAAGTTCTGCATTTCAGTGAGATTGTCACCGCGGATAAGGGTTCGGTTTTGATGCATTAGTGTTTTCCTAAGTCTTTCTATATCTGTATATCTCCATTATTATCCCTATTACAATTAAACTTGCAGGAATAAGGATTAATATTGCATATACAGTTTTGGGATAATTCGTCAGTTTGGATACTTCATACAAAAGAATTGCATGTAATAATGTTGGTATTCCAATTAATAAGAAACGTGCCCAATGAGAAACGATTAAGTATAAATCACAAAATTGGTGAAGGTAGTGTCCATTGACTATGATACTATTGTCAAACCTTCTACCACGCTGGCTTATAGGTGGAGACATATCCGTTAATTCTTGAGCTTTCTTAACATAAAAATTTCTACGGACAGCATCATTCTCCATTGCTCTACCAAGTCCTACTTGCCAGATTATGTATATAAAGTTTATCAATAGTAATGCTGTACATAAAAGCATTGCACTGACATGTTTAAAAACACTGACTACATCAGTATTTTTTGTTATAATTACATAAAGACCAATAACAATTACTGTGGTATATGAAATAAATATCTGAAACTCAGTAGTTCTACGCCGTTCCATTCTCTCTGCACCAAACTCGGCGAGTGCTAACATGGCATCAAATTTGTCTTTTTTCTCCATTGAATTGGTATCCTGTTAAAACGTTTTATCAATAGTTTGGATTAATTTACTTGCGTTTATTCCACTTGACATACCATCGTTAGGTATATCCTCTAGTAGATAGTCCATTCTAATTGTTCGGGTAAAGTCGCGATTCGAAGATCGCTCCTACCAATGAACTGCTTATGGAATGAACTGCTTATGGTAGGAGGGAACTCCGATTCCCGACTATTTCTTATACCCACAAGTTTAGTCTGGACTGTCTACTAGTCGATAGTTGTGATAGTCTTTTCGTCTTTCCTGTAATACTGGGTGGCAAGATTCGCAGAGAGATATTAACTCAAATAATTGTTCGTTGCCTGCATGTTGGTAAGTTTTATGGTGGACGACTTCTACACATAATCCGTAGATGCACATGTAACCTTCTCACTGCGTACTTCTATCTCTTTTCTTTTTACTTTTTAGATTGCATATACTGTGGATAGTATTTACCCCAGTCTTTTGAGATTAGGCGATCGCAGTCTTTTTTCTGCCATTATTCGTTCTGCTACAACCTAACTTCTTAATAGACGTTAGAAAGATTCTTTTACACTGATACAAACTCATGACATCCAAGACAATAGATTTCTTCAGTTCTTTTTTGTCCTTGTCTCGCGATTTCGTCAAATACATATTGACACTTAGGACATTGGTAACGATAATCGTAACATTCAATGTCGTATTCGGGAAATATTTGACTGTAACCTACAGCAATCACCCAACCACGTTCTTTAGAAATATTGCATCCCCCTTGATGTAAACATCGGACTATTACATTGTTTGCATCTATTTCGTCTTCTGAGTAAGGGGGTAAAGCATAAAAACCGTTCCAGTAAGATGTGTAAACTTCTCTTATGGCTTTAGACATCTCAGAATAATTGTATTTAATGTTCTCTTTTGTTTCCTTATTTGTCAAAATCCAGTAAGCATTCTTAAAGCGACGATGGCAAAGAAAAGATTTATGTTCGGTCATGTTTAAGTCCCTCTCTAATTTATAGACATGGTGTTATGAGGCAGCTGAATAGGGTTAGGTGGTCTTTTTACCCTCTACTGAACCCACTACAAATACATCTTGCCCTTTTTTATAACCTTTGAGTGATGATTCCTGTCCTATGCGAATTCTACAGAGGACAGATTCCTGTATGTTTCCAGATGCAAGTAGGATGCTTTGAAATCCTGATATTATTATTATATCACAGATGATACCGCGAAACCTAACAATTCTGGTGGCGATAACAAATGTCAGAATCTTTAATCTTTGGAGATTGTGTACTCTCTTCTGATGAAGGCGTAATATTCTCTTTCGCAACCTTGTAATATTCAGGAATTATCTCAATACCGACAGAATTCCGTGATAACTTTTGAGCGACCTGACAAGTCGTTCCAGAACCGGCAAATGGGTCAAGCACCCAATCGTTCTCTTTCGTGAACAACTTAATAAACCACTCAGGCAACGTCTTTGGAAAAACAGCACTATGATTACGATTACCCGTTTCTGTTGCTAAATGCAGAACATTCGTCGGATACGCCATCTTTCTGTCTAACCAATTTGAAACATTTTTACCAAATCCACTCCCGACCTTTGATATATCACGGTTTTTATCTGTCTCACTGAGATTCTTTAGTCTCTTCTTTGCCCAATCTCCCATCGGAACCATAACGGACTCTTGATACATATTGAATTTCTTGTCCTTGTTAAACTGCAAACATCTTTCCCATGCGTCTCTAAATCGGTTTGGCCATTTTCCCGGATAACTGTTTTTCTTGTGCCAGATGAACTCTTCAGTCCACAACCATCCCTGCTTTTTCATCTCAAGTATCAGCTCAATTACATAAGTATGTCGTTCCCCGTTGACAGCTTTCTCCTTAATGTTCAAAATGAACGTCCCAGACGGTTTCAGTACCCTAAGAAACTGTTCAGCGCGGGGCATGAACCAATCCACATATTCATTTGGATTTATACCACCGTAAGTCTTGGTTCGACGGTCTGCATAAGGTGGAGATGTTACAATCAGGTCAAATGAACCTGCGTCCCAATCGGAGAGTATCTCTAAACAGTCTCCAAGATAAAGGTTCGTGTCAATTGTTTCCATCAAACGATTCTACCTATGTATATCTTGCTGAAAATGCCATAACAACGTTCACAAGATGTTTTCAGAACATCACATATAAGTGATAGGAATATAGTAACGTGAGTTTGATAAATCAGAACAAATGACTTACGTAGGTTGGGTTGA
>CAZURU010000058.1:0-17732 GCA_964623585.1 uncultured bacterium | reverse complement strand
TGAGATTCTTTCTGCTTTGGTCGTTTCACATCGACCTCTATCTTTTCCCACACATTACCATTTTCTCCAGACGGGGGTTGTTTTGAACCATCCACACGAACAACGCCAACGTCACCATGCAGGTCAAGTTGTCGTTTTAGATGATGGTTCTGATATTTGGTATAAACGAACCACCCGATCCCTACACAGACGATGATAACGATTGCGGCGATGAGGGTATATTTTGTTGTATATTTCACGATAGACATCTGATTTCTCCTTTTTTATTTGGATTGACACGTCAGAATAGGCGTGTCATATTAGACCTGCTGTGTGGATGTATCCAGCATGCAGGAAAGTTTAAAAGATAAAATAGAGGTAAGAAATACTTTTGTTAATCATGTTTATTTTTATCGCGTGTATTGCTCGGTGGCATCTGTTTTGTGTTAAGCAACCTTTTGACCTGTTCGGCAAGTTTCGGATCATGCTTCTCTAACCTTTTTAGACCCTCTTCACGACCATACTTATCCATCATTTCAAAACCACGAATCAGACGATCTGGAGCAACACTTGTCTGTTTACCTAACAGATGACGCTCCAACTCCTTCTCTAAAAAGTCATGCGTGGCAACAGGGGAGTTCTCCTCAAGAGACTCTGCCATCTCAATAAAATCATTTACCCGTTTGAAATAAGCAGCTTGTGCCTCGCGCTCCTGTTCGCGAAGAAACTCTAAAAACGCCGCATGCTCGGCATCCATAACAGATGGATCCGGTGGCGAGGGAACTTCGGAAGAAGACGCGGAAACATCTTCATCTACTTCTCTAAACGGAAAAAGGTCTATATACGAATCGGACTCCAAAGAAAGAACAGACCCTGAAGAACGATCTGGGACAGGCGCACCTTCAAAAGTTGGACCCGCAGGAACTTCACGCTTGATAGGCAACAATATCGGTTCACCTGCCGCTATCGATACCATTTGGTTATAACTATCAACATTTAAATCAGGATATAAAGCAACAGACTTTTTGAAATGAACCCACGCAGACTTATAGTCACCCAAACGCTGATACGCAATACCCAATTGGTGATTACCACCACGGCGACCACCTATGAATGGATCAAGATCAGTCGCTTTTTTGAGATGAAGAATCGCTTCTTCAGGATTAACATGGCTTAACAATTCACCTAAACCGTATAAAGCTTCGCTTGAGTTTGGATGATATTTCAGGACGCCACGGTAATAGGTGTCCTTCTCGTGTGGATCCACCAACACGCGCGCAATATAAAGTCCTGCTTCCAGTGCTTCTGAACTACGAGGGTCTTCACCTATCACGCGTTTCGCATATTTTATGTCATCCCCCACAACAGCAAACGGTCCACCATCAGGATACGATCCTTTTAAATCTACTGGAGCCTCCACAATAACGTATCTGAACGCTTCGTAGCTATCCATGTGTTCCAAAACAACGGGAGTGTAAATGCCATACTCTTTGAGAAGTTTGATAGTCGTTTCCATATCCTGTCCATTACTCACTGCATCAAACACCTCTTGAAAATAGTTCGGATTAGAATAGTAAGAGTTGCCATTTGAGTCCACATTATCTAAACGTTTTTGGAGGTCGAGAGGCAACTCTCGCGGAAGAAAAGGCTCAGGGAGTGTTATACTATGGGAAATGTGTGTGTGAGAACCTGTCCCTTTTGGTCGTTTCACATCGACCTCTACCTTTTCCCACACATTACCATTTTCTCCAGATGGAGGCGGTTTTGAACCGCCCACACGGACAACGCCAACTTGACCATGCTCACGGACATCAGGTTTCTTATAAACGCTAGGCTGCCCATGCACATCTCGTTGGTTCTGATATTTGGTATAAACGAACCCCCCGATTCCTGCACAAACGATGATAGCGAGTGCACCGATGAGGGTATATTTTGTTGTATATTTCACGATAGACATCTGATTTCTCCTTTTTTATTCGGATTGACACGTCAAAATAGGCGTGTCATATTAGACTTGTTGTGGGGATGTATCCAGCACGCAAGACAGGTTAAGAGATAAAATAGAGGTAAGAAATATTTTGTAGTCATATCGTCTTTCCTATAGATAGTGAAACGGACGATTTTGACAGACCACAAAGGCAAGATTGGCAATAATAGTGAAAGAGAGATGTTGTTGTCAACGTTAACCTTTGGGCTCGCTGGTTTTCATATTCTAATGCCAATAAACTAGTGTTTATGTTAAAATGAAAACCAGCCCTGTCATAGTTCTGTTATGGCATGGCTACGCGCTGATTGCACTTTTGTGATAGTTTGCACATTCGGCGCGCCCCGCAATGGGTTGCATGCCTCGGTGTAATCCAGGCTTTCTGTGCATTTTTAACGCCTTGTTTGTATTCTAGCATAGATAAAATTATTTGTCAACTATGTTTTCATTGATATTTATGTATTTTGTAAGATATAATATAGTAATTGTACATTAAGAGGTAGGCGGGATGTTAGATTAATAAATCGAGGATAAAATCCTTGAAAAAGCGAAATTCTAAACAGGGACATCCAAATATGCGTAAGTCCTATTGAATCATACAGCATACCAACGAAAGGATACCATTTTGAAGTTACAACTTTCTGCTATTGTTGTTTTGTGTCTTATATTTCTGTTATCCTCCGAAGCAAATATTCCGTCACGATACGCGAAGCAATCCCTTGAATGGTTCGAGAGCGAAGAAGGTCGCCGTATTGCTGACAACGTTCTCACTTGGCAGACAGCACACGGCGGTTGGCCTAAGGTTAGAGACACAGCATCTAAACCTTATGATGGTAAAAGTGAGGATCTGCATGCTACCTTTGATAACGGGGCGACGATTGACGAACTCCGTTTTCTTGCACGTGCCTTTCGTGCGACAAACGAGTCGAGATACCAACAAGCATTTCTCAAAGGTGTTTCACATATCCTTGAAGCACAATACCCGAATGGTGGCTTCCCGCAGTATTATCCGTTAAGTAAAAGTTATCATCGTCACATCACGTACAATGACAATGTTATGTCCCGCATTCTCGGACTTCTCCGAGATATCTCTGAATCTTCAGACTATGATTTCGTGAAAACGGAGGACCGCGCTAAGGTTGAGGCTGCTCTCACTAAGGGTATTGGCTGCATCCTGCACACCCAAATCAAACAAGATGGTAAATTGACTGCTTGGTGTGCACAGCATGACGAAAAAACGCTTGAACCTGCATGGGGACGTTCTTATGAACCCCCCTCAATCTCAGGTGGTGAAAGTGTGAGGGTTGTGCGCTTTCTTATGTCAATAGAAGAACCCACACCAGAGATCATCAATGCTGTGGAGGGAGCTGTTGCGTGGTTTAGGACCGTTGCTATCCACGGCATGCGTTTAGACGAATTCACCGACGCAAAAGGGAAAAACGATAAGCGAATCGTAAAGGATCCTAATGCAGGACCACTCTGGGCGCGTTTCTACGAACTCGGCACCAACCGTCCAATCTTTCTTGATCGTGACTCGGTTGTCCGCTACTCGTTATCAGAGATAGGACAGGAACGCCGCACCGGATACGCCTACTACGGTAACTGGGCAACCAAACTCCTGAGAGATGAGTATCCGGAATGGAAATCCAGAAATAACAATTGACACAAACTCTCAGAGGAATAAACCTACGATTTTTACTTCTTTGATTCTTTACGAAATACGTTCAGAAAAGATCATTCTGATACGGACCGTGAAGCCCAAATGCATAAGTAGTGTTTAATAGTTCTTTAGGGTTACCGGTGTCGTATCGTGAACCAGCGACGCGGTAACCGTACATACCTTCCTGCTTAACCATTTCACCCATTGCGTCACGTAGTTGAATCTCACCATGGGTTAGTATCTGGTTGCGATAGTTGTAATCCAGTATATCAAAAAGAAGTGGTGTGAGTAAGTCAATACCGAAATGACACAAGTATTTATACGTTTCCTGAGTATCCCAAATACCCTCAACTTGCATGTGTTCCCGTGCGTAGTCAACAGTCGGTTTTTCGGCTATGTGTGCTAATCTGAAAATTGCAGGGTTGTCTTCATGCGTTGTTCCTTGCACGATCCCGTTCAATGAAAGTTCCTTTTCATCACAGACATCAAGGCTGGTGACAGACATGCCGACTTGCATATACACATCTACCAACTGTTTTGCACAAGGGGTATCTGAATCTGGGATATAAAGGTGGTCTCCGAGGAGGATCATGACAGGTTCGTCGTCGGCAAAGTTCTTTGCACAATAGATAGCATGCCCGAAGCCTTGCGGCTCTGCTTGTATAGCAAACTGCAGACTTTCTCCGATTTCAGTCAACCTATCCGCTTGAATTGCAAGCTCCTGTTTTTCGAGAATGGCTTTTGGGACATCACCTCTAAAATAGTCGGTGATTGGGGTAACTTGATGGGGTTGTGCAACGAGACACACCTCTTCCACACCTGCTGTCAATGCTTCCTCAATTATCAGTTGGATTATCGGTTTTGCGATGCCATCCTGATCAATAATTGGGAATAGTGCTTTTGGCACAGCTTTCGTAGCGGGGAAGAGGCGTGTTCCGTATCCAGCGATAGGAATAATCGCCTTTTTAATTGGTTGCATTAGACCTTTAGTTAATATTCCCTTTAATGTTTCCCCAAGTGGTAGTGGTTTTTCCAGCAGCATCAACTGCTAAAGCACCCTCAATACCGCTGCCAAGAGACTTAACTTCTGACTCGGACAGTGCAACGTTGAATATTACAACTTCATCCATAATACCGTTCCACTGGCAACGGTTATTACAACCTGGATCTGCGCCTAAATATACCTCTTCGGGTGAAGCCCACGGAGGACCAACTGCGTCTGCGCTATTCTGTAAATCTCCATTTACATATATATGTAGTTTTTCTGAGTCCCAAACACCTACAACGTGTACCCAATCTTTTTCTGGTAACGGGTCACCAAGAACTTCAAGCCTTGCGTTACCGTTTCCGACGCGAATATGAAATGACGCGTTTGCAGAATTTGCACTATTTTCATGTGCACCGGTCCCAAGTAGATACTGTGACCATGAGGAACAACCGAGCCCTTTCCAAACGATACATTTTCCTGTCGGTTCAACAGCAGAATAAACCCAAGCGTGAATTGAGAATCCTTCAGACTGACTAAAATCTAAAGCAGCTAATGAATCAGCATCACCCTTCGTGCCAATCTTTACCCATGTGTCTGTCCCGTTAAATTCCAGACCGCCGCCGAATTTCCCATCTACCCATTTGAGATCACCGACAAATGTTCCATCACTGCCATTTCCAGATTCGTCAGTAACTGTTTCGCCTTGTCCATCCTCAAATGTCCACATACCTGCAATGGTTTTTTCATCAAGTTTTGCATCAGACACATTTACATACCCGATGAAGGTAAGTAAAAGACTGAGGATACATAGTACACTTGTAACATTAGAACGCATTTTTGTTCTCCTTTGTTTCATTTACGCTGATAATAGCAATGCAATTATCAGGTATATTAAATAGGACTATCACGTATCATGCAAAACCGCTCAATACCGAATGTAACAACAAAAACCCGCAACGTCCAAAATGGACGTGCGGGCGCAGCAGCAGTAGAACTACCAAAGTTTCCAAAGCTGTTTTGTCGTAATGTGTTGTTATATTTAACGGTGACGTTGGTAGGGGGGGGGGGACTAAAAACCGATGTTAAAACGGAACCAGCAATCAAGACGTTTGTCTTGTTTTCATGTAAACAATAGATATCTGAAGTGTTTACCGCTAAATGATGATTCGTTTGTCGGTTTTTCATTTTCCAAAACCCTTCGTAAAAACATTAAAAATGCATGGAACGTAATATGTTGTTTGTCCTGTCTATACACATATTATTATCAATCAAACTTCTGTAAACTATAAGAATCAGATTGAAACAGCAAACGATATGCGGTGATACATATTTCTCGCTAACTGCCAAACTGTTTTTTTAGCATATCATATTTTATTGAATTTGTCAAGACAAATGTGAAAATCGGAGGGAAATTTCGATTAGGTATTTTCGTCCTCTATATCATACATCTTAAAATCGTTAACAATTGAAAAATCCTATTGACAAAAAACGTTCATATCTGATACTATAATTTCCAAGGTGTATAGTTATAAGTTTCCACGTCCTTCAGTTACTGTTGATATAGTATTAGTATCGTATACACAGGTATATCCGCAAGTTCTGTTAATCAGACGTAAGAATCCTCCTTTCCAGAATATGTGGGCATTACCGGGTGGTTTCATAGATTTGGATGAAACGCTTGAGGAGAGCGCGCTTCGCGAGCTATACGAAGAGACCAACATAAAGGGTGTTCAACTGACAGAGGTAGGCATATTCGGACATCCTGACCGAGACCCTCGCGGACGTGTTATCACGATTGCTTATGTTGGTGTCATAAGCAAAAACCAGCAGGATGCAGTGGCAGGTTCCGATGCGTCCGAAGTTTTATGGCACTCAACATTAGATTTACCTAAACTCGCTTTTGACCATAACCTGATAATAGAAAAATCTTTAGAAAAAAATGAAACATTACGGTCTAACATTGAACCTTAAAGACGATCCTGATATAATTGAGGCATATAAAATCTATCATCTTATACCCACAAGTTTAGTCTGGACTATCCAATAGAAGGATAAAAGTATGACAATTACTTACGATTTCATTGCATACAGCGGCAGACAATCGGAAAACAGCTGGACCCTTGGTATGAGGGCAATTCAAGGGGAAGTTCCACTTGACGTTGTTTTGCCGAACTTACATACCTCAAGAGATTCAGAGGATGAAGATATTATCGGCGTATTGACGAAGGAAGGAATCTCACGCGAAAGTTCTGATGTAATGGAACTCTATCGATATTTACGACAATTAAGTACGAAAACCAACCAAGCTTTCGGTTACAACGAGGTCGTGATTAGAAATATCCATACACGATTAAATTCTCTTAAAGTTGACCAAGAACTCCGTGTCCAAATTACTTACACCGAACGAAAAGAGAATTATCTACCATCTACATATAATATAAAACTCTTAGGCACACACGAAATTTCACCAATAGATACACAAGAATTGAAAACTGAAATTGCACCTGAAGATGAAACTGATGAGATTGTTGATATAGATACAACAGAAGAAATTGGTGCTGAAACACCTAAACAGAACGGAGATGAAATGATTCCTAAAGATTTCACACCAATGGATTCAGAAATACCTGTATATAAATCTACAAATACACTTGAGAAATTAATCACTTTTGCGCGTTCACTACAGTCTGAATTGAAAGAGACAACACATAAGCTTGAGACAATGACAGAAAAAATCCAGTCATTGGAAGAAGAAAGAACACACTATCGAGAATTAGAAAATCTGCTCCAGGACATTGTTGACCGACTCAACTTTATGGAGAATTATGAAAAAAGAATAGAGATACTTGAAAATGATCGCTATACTTTAAAGACAATTCAAGATGTCCTAATTAACTACCTAAAAACAACGCATCGACAGTCGCATCTACTACTTAAAGAATTAGATGAAGATTCGGATGATCCGGATCTGGAATCATAGAAATCACACAGAAAGATACCAATAGATATATTGAGAGGAACATAGTCTTATGATGAAAATCGGTACCATGTCTTTGAACGTCAAAGGAGCGACTGCAACAGACTTCGCTCAAATTGTATATGACCTTGGGTTTGATGTCATTGAACTGCATTACAGAGCATTTGAGTCAACAGATGTTAATTATCTGCGTGACCTGAAGATGAACCTAATGCGAAAAGGATTACCCTTAGGTTACATCGGTATAAGTAACAACTTCGGTAAACCTGTTGATGAGCACCACGAACAGATTGCAATGATAAAAAAGTGGATAGACGTTGCTGCATTTATGAGTTGTCCGATAGTTCGTGTTTTTGCGGCTAATGTTCCTGCGGATTGTGAGGACGAAGAAACATTATGGCAACCGATGATAGATGGATTCAAAGAGGTCGCTGAATATGGATACGAGTCCGGTATCCTCGTCGGTTTGCAGAACCATAACCACAATAATATTACACGCGATGGGGATGCTGTTATACGCGCCTTAAAGGAAACTGATCACCCCTATTTTACGCATATCTTAGATACAGGACAATATGCTGGGTCTCCCGGGGCAAGTGGACATCGTGGCTCACCCCATCCCGATTACGACTGCTATGCAAGCATTGAACAGACTGCCCCTTATGCTGTTTATGTTCGCACAAAGTTCTATGAGATTGACAGTGGTGTTGAGGAATGGCTGGATTATCCACGAGTGTTAGATATTTTGCGTGGAGTCGGGTATAATGGATGCCTGTCTGTCGTCTATGAAGGACAATCCGACCCTATAGACGCTATGCGTAAGGCGAGAAGTTACTTAGAATCATTGCTGTAATTTAGCCAGTCATACCCCCAAATTATACCAGATATGAAATCCACCCACACTGCTGTCCGCAACCAGTTTAGTCAACACGCTGACTACTATGCACAAAGCACAGTGCATGCTAAAGGTGATACTCTTGAAGTGATCCTTAATTTTGCTGATGCCAAAGGCACAGAAAGAACATTGGATATAGCAACCGGTACAGGTTTTACAGCATTTGCACTTGCCCCAAAGGTGGATTCTGTGGTTGCAACAGACCTTACGCCTGAGATGGTTCTTAAAGCTTATGAATTGGCACAAGAGCAATCGTTAGAGAACGTTACGTTTTCTGTAGCTGCAGCAGAATCATTACCTTTCTGTACAGGTTCATTTGACTTAGCGACCTGTCGTCTTGCCCCTCATCATTTTCAAAATGTACCGCAGTTCTTGGCTGAAGTACATCGTGTCCTACGAAGAGATGGGCTGTTTTGCATCGTAGATTCTGTTTCACCTGAATCAGAAACGTTGATAACGTGGCAGAACCGTGTAGAGAAGTTACGCGATGATTCACATGTTTTTGGTTATCTTCCATCTCAATGGGATACGATGATTACTGATGCCGGATTTGAGATTGAGCATACCGCTCATACCCGTAATGCCCTGATGTCGTTTCTGTGGTGGGTACGTCCCCAGAAGAATTCAGCAGAAATAGTTGCAGAAATCCGTGAAGCATTCTCACACCTCTCTCCTGATGACGCTAAAACCTTCTATACAGTAGAACCAGGCGATGGTGATGACTTTTACTTTTCTTGGCCAATGTACGCAGTTAAAGCAAGGAGAACAAGGTAACCAATAATGCCCCAGGCTGGTAGGTTCGGTTAGAAACCGAACCTACCAGCCTGGGAACATCACTAAATTGACACCTTTGGTACGATTAGGAGATCGCACCTACTGATCTGAATCAAGTTAATCCAGCATTAGAATGTTTGCGTTAAACGAGCAATCGCTAAACGTCCAAGATCTGGGGTCCCAACAAATTGGTTATGTTTACGATCCAATAGGTTCTGCACTGTAACAGATAAACGTGGTTTCGGACCGAGTGGAATATCGTACCCTGCATTGAGATCAATAGTATAATAAGATTCCACATCACCAACATAGACTCCTGATCGAACAGGAAATCCTTCAACAAAACGAGCTCTGAGTCCGGCTCCTAATCCGAGATCAGTGTTAAAATACTGAACGTTAGCCCCGAATTTGTTCTTTGGTGCATTCAACGCAATTTCACCGATGCCATCAATATTCTGGAATAAGTCCTTACTGACAAACGAATAATTCCCGCCGACACTCCAATTTGCACTTAGAAATAGCGTGAAATTGAGATCAAAACCGTTTAGTGAAATGTCACCATAGTTACGATATGTTAGCATGACAGCGTTTGGGTCTGCTGCTTGTTCGGGTGTCACTGTACCGAACGGAATGAAGGCGGCACCATTATTCTCAGGTCCTGCTACGAACAACGTTACCAACTCCTCAACGATCGAACCGTCTCCGTTTCCACCCAGAGCGGGTGCGTCAAACGCGAGAAGTGCCTGTGCAAGTTGTGCATTTTGCGGATCCGCTAATGCAGCTCCTATCTGTTGTCCAAGAGATGCACTCAACGTTGCTGCATCTAAAAACACATTCGGGGTTTCAACGAACAACGGACCGATGAAATTGTTAATTCTTGAGTGATACACATCAGCAGAGAATGCTAACCTATTCAAGAGAATACCTTTGTACCCAACTTCATAAGTTTGTGTGATAGTTGGTTCCAACGGATCAACATTATTCACACCTTCGACATCAACAAAAGTTTCTGCCTCCGTTTTTGCCTCTGGATTAAGTGAACGTAAGACATTTTTCACCCCTGTTACTTGCTGCGGGATAACACTCTCAAACCCTGTAGAAAGAGCCTCTACCGTCTCAGCTGGAAGCCCTTGCGCAGCTAAACCTGCTTCAAAAATTGGCTTTGTACCACTCATCACTGCACTTCGGGCGATGTTCCACATGACATTGGTAAAAGTCAGATCGTTGAGAGGGATATAAGCACCATCATCAAGTTTTGCCAGTTGTGAGAACGGTGAACGAAAAAGTGGAACACCATCTTCACTTGTTTTAAAAGTAAACCCTGTATCTGAGGGTACACCTTGTGCTCGTACGTCTATATTTGGGATAAAACCTAATGCGGGTTTAAAATTCGCACCTAAACTAAATGCGTCCGGTGCTGAAAGGATATCAAGGAATAGGTTTGATGTGCCCGGTGTGTTAAACGCGCGGTTATAGGTCAATCGGAAATTGTGGTCATCATCGGGTTGAAACGCTAGTGCGACTCTCGGTGAAAGGACGATATCATTGAGGTGATTGTGATAATCGGCTCTACCTGCCGCAAGTAGCTTAACCTGCGGCAGTATATCGGTTTCAGACTGCACATAAGCACCAATTTCGTCGATATTGTCGCTCTCTTCATTCAGACCATTAATAGTACCGCCCGTATCAGGGCGAGTCAGTAAGACATCCAAACCGTAGGTAAATCTTTGTATATCCCATAAGCCAACCCCATGTTGTATCTGGCTAACATATAGGTTTGATTTATCAACGATATCCTCCTGTGAACGCAAGACATAAGTATCACCAGCATCGCTTCTATTGATGAAAGCTTGGAAGAATAGGTTTTTATAGTTGACGCGTGTCTGAACATACCCGTAAGTCCAATTTTTTGCCAGGCCAGCACCGATTCCTGTCAATTCGAGTCCAGTAGCTTGTGTTAGTCCGCTTGCAAGGATGACTGATGTATCATCATCTGGACTATAATCTACTCGGAATTCTCCACGTGAGAGTGATGTATCAAATAACGTGTTTCTTGGGTCTTCTTCATCTATATCTGCTGTTAAGCGACCATCTTTCCAGTCATCTTCTTGAATTTGATAATCAAAGTTCTCTATAAAGCCGGGTTGAATATCGTCTCTTAGTCGTCCTCCTGTCCAATCATTACCTTGTGTGTAATTTGCTGTTAATTTATATCCAAACCTATCATTGATTACACCTGCATGTCGAAGTGAACCGATGAGTATACCCCTCTCGCCGCCACCGATGCTAAGGGTTGTGCCTTGAGAGTTGAAAGGTGAACGCGTAAGGATATGCAACACACCGTTTGCACTATTAGGACCGTATAAAGCTGCTCCAGGGCCTGATACCACTTCAATCTGTTCGATGTCTTCACTGATTGTAGGTATCAACGCGTAAGCGTTCACACGTAATGATGGCACGCTAGCGATACGATTATCTACAAGTGATAGTAGACTACCAGAAAAGACGTTGTTGAATCCGCGTACAACGACATAGGATGTGCCAATACCGGATGTCACTACATCTACTGCTCTTACAGATTTGATATGTTCAGTCACACTCATCGCGATTCTGTCTTGAATTTGTGAGTCATCAACCAGCGCGACAGAAGCTGGTGCTTCCAGCACTTTTTCCTTTCGTCGGGAAGCCGAAACTGAGATCTTTTCAAGTTCAATTATTTCTGAGTTAAGTGAAATGGTAATCGATTCAGTCTCATCATTGTTAAGCGAAACATTCGTAATTACATTGTCTGTGTATCCTTGTAAAGATGCTGTTACTGTATACTCACCTGCCTCTAAGTCAGCGAATGTAAGTGTTCCATTTGCATCAGTAATACCGCTATCGGCATCCCCTGTTTCAGGTTTAACAGTAATGGACACGCTGTTTAGTAGGTTACCTGTCTGTTTATCTGTCACTGTAATATTCAAGATAGCCGCCTTTACGGATACTGCAGCGATCCCGAAGATTATAATAAAAGTAAATATTGTTAGATGAACTATGTTCAGTCGTTTCATAACATAAACTCCTTTGTTAATTAAAACTATTTTTCTATAACTATTCAACATTCAGTTTTCTTGATAGTAGGCGTTTAATCTCAGCGTGTGTTGGTAGTGATGGGATTACACCGACTTTCTGTGTTGCCAATGCTCCTGCTGCATTAGCATATTGCATTATGGTATTGAGTTGTTGCTTTTTGAGATTTGACAGATCCTTTTGCTTTATCAGTTTTGAGAGCATTGCAGCGACATAAGCATCCCCTGCGCCGAGTGTGTCTACTACATTAGCCTTAAATCCCTCAATTGAACCTTCAATAGTGCCATTTGTATAATAACATCCTCGTTCTCCCAGTGTTACAACCAGCAACTTCACACCGAGATCGAGTATCTTTTTTATCCCATTTGTCAGTTCAACATCACCTGTAACAAACTCCCATTCCTCTTCAGATATTTTCACAATATCTGCATAAGGCATTACCTTCCATATCCAGTGTTTTGCTTCATCAGGTTTATCCCACAACATCATCCGTAGATTAGGGTCGTAAGAGATAAGAGATCCAGCAGAACTGGCAGCCTGAATTGCCTTGAGTGTTGCTTCACGGGTTGGTGAATGACTTAGACTCACAGAACCGTAGTGGAACAGTTCTGCTGATTGGATGTAATTTGTGTCAATTTCATCAGGAGACAGTTGAATGTCTGCACCTGGGTGTCGATAGAATGTAATATCTTTCTTACCATCAGAACGTGTAGCGACGAAGGCTAATGTCGTGCGCGATTTTTCTCCAGCAATGAGATATGAAGTGTCTACGTTGTGCTGCTGAAGTGTTTTTGTAAGGAAATCTCCAAACGGATCTGCCCCAACTTTGCCAATGAAACCTGCATCTATACCGAGTCTTGCTAATCCGACAGCGACGTTAGCGGGTGCGCCACCTGGTGCCTTAACAAATCCCGGTGCCTCGGCAAGTGATACATCTGGTGTTGTGGATACAAAATCGATAAGCAGTTCACCGATACATAATACTCTTGGCATAAGACTTATTCCTCTAAAATGTAGTTCGTAAGGTTTGTGCTTGTCCTGTTTCAGCTGACCGATAACCTGCGTCAAAAATCTCTATGACATGGCGTGCATGCTCCGCTGTGACGATAGTCGGTTTATCCTCTCGAATCCAGTCAACGAGTTGCATGATATCTTCAAAAACATGTGCTTCCTGTATACTACGGTGGGGTCCAACTACATGCGGTAGTTCTCTCTTAGGGGCATCAATTGGCTCTCCGTTGATGGTGCTGCCCTCAATGACTCCCCTTGTTCCGTTAATTGATAATCCACCTTTAATAGCATGTCCAGCTGCTGCACCATAGATAAATCCGAAGAATGCATCACCAAAATCCAGTAGAATGAATGTGTTATCGTCCATGTCACAGGGAAGCATTTCGCCACGAAATTCGCGTTCTTTGACTCGGACACCAGAGAACGCCGTCACTCGTTTGGCAGGACCAAGGATACCTGTCATCGTATGTAATCCATAGACTGTCATGTCATAGAGCGGACCACCCCCTGGTTTGCGGAAATACCATGCAGGATTAATGTTGGACAATACATCGTCACCATGGCGAACTGATTCCGCTTCGTGATATCTACCAAAAGAGGAGCCTGTTGCAGTCCAGGTGAGTGTCCCAATTGCACCATCTTCAATCAGTCTTTTGATTTCTTGATGTATTGGACGTAACATCTGTCCGGGAGATGCAACTAATTTTACTCCCTTTCGTGTAGCAGAGTCTATCAGGTCATCTGCTTCATCAACGGTGGTCGTCATCGTTTTATTGAAATGTGCATGGACACCGTGTTCAATCGCTAATTTTCCCTGTTCATAATGTATACCGATGGGTGATGCAATGCTAACAGCGTCAACATGTCCTTCTGACAACATCTCTTGAAATGTTTGATATGCGTGCGGCACATTAAATCTCTCAGATGCAGCTTCTGCTCTGCCAGGAACTGGATCACAGACAGCTGTTACTTTCAGTCTATCTTGGACATCGTCTTGTGTTAGGTGCGGAAGAATACCGCGTACGGCTATACTGCCAATTCCAACGACTCCTATACGAATTATGTCATCTGTTGCCATATTGTTAACTCCAAAGTATGTGAAGCCAAAAATTATAGTAGATTTTATAATGATTTAGACACTCTGCATTAGCGAGGTTAGGAAACCTTGCCAGCCGGGTGCCGACAATGTCAATTTATTTTTATAATTTACCATATATTGAAGATAATCTATTGCCGCCACGAAGTTTCGTGTTGCCAACCGACACTTTTCTTGAGTTTATCGCAATTGATAAACGATTGGTGTCCTTGCAGTGATTTTACTTTTGTAAGGAATTCCGGTTTAAACCTTTCTACCAGTTCCATTGAGGGTTCTAAAGCAGTCGTATCATCTGCGTTTAGAAAATAGACATCATGGGGTGGCAATGTCTCTGCTTTTTCCATTATCAAGCGGTGTGCAGTTGCTACATCTTCGCTTCCGACCCAGCACCAAAGCCAGGGTGACCATCCTCCTACCGGTCTCGCATTTTCTGCCATCTGTTTTCTGCGTTCTTCCGGTGTGATACCTGCTGGACGGGTTATGTATGTTCTGATTCCATAAGCTCGTGTATAACTGGCTAATAGGTCTTCACCACAACGTTTTGAGAAACTGTAAGAATCCTCTGGGTAACATGGATGTTCCTCGTCTAACGGAAGATAATCGATCGGCATGTGTGTCTTGCTGATGCGGAAACCGTGTCCCAAGGCACAATTACTACCAGACATAATCACAGACTTGACATCTGCTTCGATTGCCGCTTGCATAAGGTAGTAAGTACCGAGCATGTTAGTCTTGAAAGTTGCATCAAAAGGTATACCTTTCTCTTCAGCATTTGCCCGAAAATCGGGATGGTCTACGGGACCTGGTTGTGCTCCAAGGTGTTGGATTGCGTCTACACCTTCGACAGCCCGTTGACAGTCTTCGAAGTTGTTTAGGTCTCCTTGAATAAATGGGAGTTTGCTAAATTCTTCTGAGGGTTGTCGACGTGACATCAGAATAGGTGTGTGCTCTTCTGCTAATTCTCGAATCACATAGGGACCGAGTCTTCCGCTTGCGCCCGTTATCAATACTTTCATTGTTATTTCCTTTCGCATTGTTTCATCTGTTTTACATCAAAATCTGTTGACAGTTCTCAGTGAATTGTATATTATTGCAATCGTATTATAGCACTATCAGAGTTTTTGTCAAGAGAGTCATTTATAATTAGGAGATGCTTCATGTATAACGCGGTAAAACACTTTGAGAACTTATATGCCACTGTCCCACGGAAATATGAATTTAAAGAGACTACGCGAGAAGGCTTATTCGCGTGGCAAGCGAAGTTTCGTCCTGAATTGCGAAACATTCTCGGTTTGGACAATATGGAATCTGACCTTGCAAATTATGTTCCGAAAGCTGAACAACTTGAAGTATTGGATATGGATAGTCATATACGTGAAAGTTGGTATCTGTGGGTGGAACCGACAGTACCTTTACCATTCTACCTTCTTCGTCCGAAAGAGATTACGAAGAATCTTCCACTGATTCTGGCACCGCATGGACATAATCATCCACACATTTATGCTGGCATCGCGCATTCAGATAAGGAGGAGAAGGAGATGATTGAAGGTGAACGCGATATTGCACGGCAGGCAGTTGTTGAAGAGGGATATATCGCAATTGCGCCGACGACCCGTGCTTTCGGTGAAACACGCACCGAAACAGATAAGCAGAATAATAATACACACTCTTGCCGTCACCAGTTAGTCCATAGTATCCTTGTTGGTCGGACTCCCATTGGTGAACGTGTATGGGATATGTCTCGTCTGATAGATTGGTCATTAGTTAATCTTCCTGTTGATGCGGAACGGATCGCTATAACAGGTAATTCTGGAGGAGGAACTATTTCTCTCTTCGCTGCAGCATGTGAACCTCGCATCGCTGTTGCGGTTCCGAGTTGCTACTTCTGTACATTTGAAGGGAGTATTGGCACTATCCGACACTGTGAATGCAACTACGTACCTGGTGTAATGCGATTAGGTGAAATGTATGATGTCGCGGGTTTGATTGCCCCACGTCCATTCTGTGCTATTTCAGGACGTGATGATCCTATCTTTCCAATTCAACATGTTGAGTTTGCATATCAAAGACTTAAGGAAATCTATGCTGTTGCTGGCGTTGAAGATAGATGTGAGTTATTCATTGGTGATGGTGGTCATCGGTATTACAAAGCGGGTGCATGGCAATTTGTTAGTCGGTATTTTGCGGAATAAACTATCGTGAACCTTTTTGGTAACGATACTACGCCACCGATAGATGTTTATGCAACTATGGATTTTACGGTGCCGGGTTTGGTTTCAGAGCAATCCATTGCGAACGGAGGCATACCTGTGAAAGTTCCTGATTTTCGGGAGATGGAATAGTCTAATCTGATGGTTTAGGTTCAGCCACTAACGACTGATGAATCTTCCGCAACAGGTTTGAAGACGAGACCACAGCTGCTGCAACGATATCCACTTTTCGGTTTTGATTCCACAATAGGGAAAAGCATTCCACAACAGGTTGGGCAAGGTTCGTCAATGTCCATTTCTGCCTGTTCCATTTCACCTGAACGGTTCTCAAATTCTACGATCATTGATTTTCTCCTCTCGATTCAGAAATTATAACCCGCCTATAGATGTCATGCAAGGATATCTTGCATTCTATAGCAGCGAGAATCAGCATATCTTCAGGGGCACGTAATTCGGTGTGTTCCCAGTATTGATCTTGTCGACGATAATGTTCAACAGAGAACTTGTGCTGGGCAACAAGGATGTAGTCTTGCAACGACGCCAGCTGCTTATAGTGAGTGAATTTCTCTTCTCGATCATAAGCAGCAGTAGACGGTGAAAGTACTTCTACGATTACAACTGGGTTCAGAAGTGTGTCAAAGACATCATCCTCAAATCGTGGTTCATTGCAGGCAACAACGACATCTGGATAGAAATAGGCTATAGGACTCGGTTGCACCCGCATATCACTGGAATGGACTTCACAATCTGATGTAATTAATTGGTTGTAAAGACTATTGAATATGTTTCCTGTGATAAGACTGTGTACGCGGCTTGCTCCAGACATTGCGAATATCTGTCCGTTGAGATATTCACTTTTGTTCAGTGCCTTTCGTTCTTGGGTCATGTACTCCTCTGGAGTGAAGAGGGTTTGTGCAGGAAGAGATGCCATGTGCATTATCCTTAATTGGGGTGATATTAATAATATGATACAATGTTCTAATGTAAAAGGCAATCCTTTTATGTTATTCTCAAAATTCGGTTTTACCCTATGAAAGGTGTTAACTATAACGTTTCATGCTTGGATCAATTTCTGCTGCCCACCGG
>CAZURU010000057.1:0-17769 GCA_964623585.1 uncultured bacterium | reverse complement strand
ATAGATTAATTACAAATCGTAACTATAACAGATCATCGTGCTGTTCTGCCTGTCTAACACCAATAGATGGATTTAGACGAGAATGATGCATTAGCCAATAGGCAACAGTAACTATTATTCCGCCAAAAAGTGTGGCAATTAACCATATTTCAGCCTGAACGAAAATAGCACTCCCCCTCTGCTTTGCATCCCGATATATGCCGATAGCAAATGATATATGTACAATCGCTAACACTATAACAAAGAAAAAACTCCAAAATGCAAATATAATTGCCTGAAAGAATCCTATTACCATTATAATTCCTCCGTTTTGTTCTGGTATATGTTTAGATATTTAGTTTACATGTGGGTTCGTGAACTCCACTTCTGCATATAGTTAGACGGCATTTCGTGGATAAACATAGATGTCACCTGTCCTCGATCATTGAAACGATATAAGGTAGAAGATAGATAGAGCTGTTTCTGTGCACGCGTCATGCCAACATAGAACAGACGCCGTTCCTCTTCAAGTTCCTCTAATGTCAGACTACTTCTACCTATCGGAAAATTTCCATCCTCCATACCTATTATAAAGACAACCGGAAATTCTGTCCCTTTAGCAGCATGTAACGTCATAAGAGTGAGTTGCTCTGTTTTATCATCAAGTTCATCAAAACTGGTCATTAGTTTCTGGTAGTCTAAGAAATCGGTCAGTCTATGTCCGTATCCCGCTTTTTCAAAGTTTATGACAACATTCAGAAATCTCGACTTGTGTTCGATCCAATCACTATCCTCTTGGTAAACAGGGATATCAGACTTGCTAAGCTGATTCAAGAATTCAGGAACCTGTTCTTTGTCTATCTGTTCAAGAGGCAAATCATCAGGAAATACATCCTGATTGACTTTTACATATCTCTTCGCAGCATTTAGATACGCTTTAGCTGCAGGTACTATCTCAGATTCATCAATATCAGACGTTTTAGCAAGGATACCGAGTCCAACCCATGGTAAGAATTCAGCGAGTGAGTTTAGCTCCTGTTTCTGTGTGTCAATCCTGATGAGTTCCTTGAAAATTTTGCGGTTGACTTCTACATCCTCCGGCGCACTATGTAGACGTTCGTATCCAATTCCGAATTTTTCAGCGAGTGCCTGAATACCACGTCGCTGTCTTGGGAAAAGCCTTCGCGCTGTAACCAACGTGTCATAATGCGGATTCGGCAATCCTCGTTTCAGATGTTCTTGAAGAACACGTTCAAGAATAGGATTATCATACTTTGCAACATTGTGTCCGATAAGAATACGATCTTGAATGAAACGACAAAATTCGGGAAGCACCATTTCAATACTCGGACAATCTTTAACGGTCTCTTCATCTATGCCGTGTATTCGGGTAGTTTCTCTAGGAATATATCCTCCGGGGGGTTTTACCAACCTATAGTATCGTTCTATTCCATTCCCAACAGCATTCAGACGTTGTGCGGCTATCTCAACAATGTTTGCACGTCTCGTATCAATGCCTGTCGTTTCCAAGTCGTATATGACCATATCTGCCATGTTTGGTGATTCAAAACGATTCAATAGACGTTGACAGAGTCTAAGTGCAGCGATACTTCGGATACCGTCAGATTGAAGTTGAAGTGCACTGATACCCTCTGCTGTGGTTGCCCCAATGATTATAATACGCGAATCTGCTGATCTTTCGTCTAACTCACCGAAATCTCCAATTAATAGCGTGATCCCATTCTCGTTCAGCGTCGGTTTACTCCTGTCCGTCCCCCTCGGCAATAGTTGAATCTCTACATTCTTATCCAGGTACGTTTTCAATGTCTGATGTATGATTCTTGCTGCACAGTATTCATCTACGCCGTAGCTAGCAGTAATCTGAATGGGTTCATCCCGATTAAGCGCACTATAAAGTACATCTTGTATAAGGGAAACATGCTGCATTTCGGGTTGTCTTTCAATTGTTACCAGTTCCTTTTGACGGTAAGGAGAACGAAAAATATCCAATGTAGCAAAGAGTTTTTGAGCGATTCTGTCTATTTTATCTGCCTCTATTCCATCTGATAGATTCTTCAGTTCCTGCCAAAATCTATGGATATTACGTCTCGTTAATGGACCAACATCCTCTGGGTATTCCTCAATGTTCTCCAACAGTTCTACTAAAGTTATGTCATTTCGTAACGCTAACCATTTAAGGCGTACCCACGTAAGATCGTCAATCCTTTTCTCAGGAAAGTTGATCGCATTCTCAATGTCTTGGGGGAGTCCCCACTCAATGAACCGGAGGTAGGAGTATATACCTTTACTGATTTCTTCATCAATAGAGTTTGTAGGCCGGATACGTTGAAACTTTATCTTATGCTTGATTAATTCCTCTGCTAAAACATCCGCAAGTTTGTGTGTTCGATAGAAGATGGCGATATCACGATAGGATACGCCACGATGCATAATCAGATTTCGGATGATTTCTATGATATAGCGTGCTTCCTCAGCTGCAGTACCGAACGTATAGTGGAATATATTCCGTCCAACATCTCTGTGCGTTTTAAGCGTGTGCTGTTTCTGTCTTTCAGTGTTCCTACCGATGACCTCTTCTGCAGCCCTTAGTATTTTCTCACTACACCGATAGTGTTCATCCAATTCAACAATTTCAGGTGAGAAATCATCCATAAATTGCTCAATATATTGCGGATTAGACCCGCGCCAACTGTAAATGGATTGATCAGCATCAGCAACTACCATCAGATTGTTGTTTGGTGATGCACAAATTAGTTTAAGTAGCGCGTATTGGACACTATTCACATCGTGATATTCATCCACAAGGATATAGGAGATGTTTTTGTGGTAATCAATTTGTACTTCTGCTTCCTGTTTGAAAAGTTCAACCGTTTTAACGAGAAGATCATCAAAGTCAAGTGCATTGTATTTTGTGAGTTTGTCCTGATATACACCGATTGCACGCTTTATGTTTTCTTCCGCATCTAGATCATCTATTTCTGCGATCACATCAGGATCAATATTTAGGTCATCCGATATGTTCTTTAGTTTACCCCGAATTAATTGCTTACCTTCACTGATGATATTTCGTAGCCGCCAAGAAGGATAGGTGCGTGAGTTCAGATTCAATTCACGTATCACCTCTTCCAAGATTTCGTCTTGAATTTCTTGATCAAAGATAGCGAAGTTTTCACTGAGTCCGATATGATGTGCATGTTTTCGCAGCACTTTTACGCAGAATGCATGAAAGGTGCTAATCTTTATATCGGACCCGTGCGGTTCACCGATTTCATTGTTAACCCGTTCCCGCATCTCTTCTGCTGCTTTATTCGTGAAGGTGATTGCAAGGATGTTATAGGGTTTGATTCGATGCTTGCGAATTAGGTAGGCGATACGATGTGTAATGACTTTCGTTTTACCAGTTCCTGGGCCCGCAATAACGAGTAACGGTCCATCTTTATGTTTGACTGCGTCAGTCTGTTTTTCATTTAAACCGTGTAAAATGTCCATTTTTTCGTCTTCTGTTTCTTATATTTTAGTGTGGTATTTACAATGATTTTTTTGAACAAAAGTAGTTGGTGCCAATTGCTAAGGCAATAGTTAGTATATAACAGATATCCCAAAAATACAAGGAATTCATAAGACGGCGTAAAGGTTTGATTACATAGGCGTGAATTTACTTGTCGGGTTTGGGATATTGAGTCAACAAAACCTAAGTTCTTCCAATACAACCGTTGCGTAACTACCAGCAGGTAGTGTAAAAGAGAGAAGAACGTCGTCGCCAACTGCCTTTACTTGATGCAAATCCATCTGAACACGCAGCGGTCTACGCGTCCCTAATAAGCGAACACCCGCGACCTTACGGAAAGACTCTGGCTTAACTTCCTCCACCGATAGTAGTTCTCGCTCCATTTCCAAAACCTTACCGGTAGGTTGCCGCATTTTGTACCCAAAGATAGGACCGGAAGGACTAATTTCAAACGCATCTGCACGGGGTTGTTCAATCTCCGCATTTTCAACGAGAAAAGGTGCACCATTACGATGCTTGATAGCTATATCACCATCTAACAACTGTCTTAAATCTGGTAACCTTCTCTCCAAAATACGATTAAACAGATATGCCTGATATGCTGATAGATAGAGTTTCCGCATACGGTGTGGAACATAAGCGACTACTTTTTCAAGTGAATCATGCTCTCTCATATCTCTAATCCGCTTTGCTAATTCACTGAATTGTCCCGTTTCAGTATCAAGCACATATCCTAATACCCTCTCCCAGTCCTTATTCAGTAATGCTTTCCCTATAAGGTGTGAATTCTGTTTATTGCCGAACCGTTGTTCCCCAAACCGATTCGGTACACCTTCAGTTGATAACTGTGCTATTTTTTTCTCAACATCAGGAAAGGGCTGTGGCGAAGTCCAACGCACTGTTATGTCAAAACGATTAGCTTTAAGATGTCCTACACGTAATTTATGTGAATGTCGCTCTGCCCATAAAACTTCAATCCGATGGATATTTAGTTTCAGAATCTGTTCAGGTGGAATTCCTTCAACAGATAATACCTGTGTTGTGATTGCATGTTTATCCTTCAGACCGGCATATCCAATACTTCTATGATTCACCTTGAGTTCACGCGCAATTCTATTTATAGCCTCATAAGTACTGAGACTGCGTTTCCGAATAGCGAAGAAGGTATGTGTCCCTGATCGTGAAGGTTCATATAGAGGTATTTCTTCAACGATGAAGTCTTCAGGTTCAAATCTCATGTAGTTTTCCATTATAATCTACCATTCTTTGTATCCCTAAAACAGAATTAGCTTGCATTGTATCACATTTTCAATTACACTATAAAAGACATAGTTTGTAGATATACACAACTAAAGAGGGCTAAACCTTGAAATACTGTACAATTGCACTTCAAAAAACAACAGATACAAAGTTCATAATTACTTTAGTAGTCATCATAAAACATCCTTTGAAGAATACTCGCTTATTTGATTAGGTTCAAAAGCACATGCCAAAAATCAAAATCCTCTCAGCAGATGTGGCGAATAAAATAGCTGCAGGTGAAGTTGTTGAACGTCCCGCATCTGTCGTAAAAGAACTTATAGAAAACGCTATAGATGCCGAAAGCACAAGCATCCGAGTTGAAATTCGGGCAGGAGGTAAGAGCCTAATTCGGGTGTCGGACAACGGAACCGGTATGGAACGTGAAGACGCTCTCCTCGCTTTAGAACGACATGCAACCAGCAAAGTCAATAATATAGAAGACCTTGAAAATATTAACACATTCGGTTTCCGTGGAGAAGCATTAGCAAGTATAGCCTCTGTATCACAGTTTGAACTCCTAACCCGCACGGCAGATGCTGTTGAAGGCACAAAGATTAGTGTTGATGGCGGTGTGTTCCGCTCCATTGAGGAGAGCGGATGTTCTCCCGGTACACACATCTCTATAAATAACCTTTTCCACAATGTGCCAGCACGTCTCAAATTCATGAAGACTGAGACAACTGAATTAAACCATATCACTAAACAGGTGACCTGGGCTGCGTTAGCACACCCAAAAATACATTTTGTCCTCTCTCATAACGGTAGATCCATATTGGATGTGCGGGCATGCGAGGCATACTTGGAACGGACCAGATTGGTATATGGTAAAGAATTTGCAGATAATTTAATAGAATTCAGTGAAGAACTGCCAGATTTCAAACTCTCTGGCATGCTCGGAAAACCTGATTTTACCAAAACTAACAGAGAATATCAACTCTTTTTCATGAATCAACGTCCGATTCGTAGCAGCATGATCGCTGCGGCACTCAAAGAAGGACTCAGTGCTACAATTCAGAAGGATCGCCATGCTGTAGCACTGCTCTTCATGACGCTTGAACCCAATACGGTTGATGTGAACGTCCATCCTGCTAAAATAGAGGTACGCTTCCGAAATGAACGCACGATTTTCAGCGGAATCGTGAAAATGATTCGCAATGTGATAAATAAAGAGAAGTTTATACCGAAAATTGAAACTTCTGTAGATCAAACACCTGAAAAAACCCACACTGAAAATGTCCCGGTTGGAAAGGCACATATTGACACGGGAAGAAGAACCTTCACACCGCAATACACAACAAAACCGACTAATCCTACAGATAGAACTGTAGAACCAGTTGAGACCCCCACAAAAGAAGCTATATCTACTCAGACAACTGAATCTGACCCAATTGACATTGAACATAAAGTTGACGAAAGTGGTCAACCCACTACGGAAGTCCCCAAAACCGTAATGCAGCCGCCACAGCAACCCATCCCAGAAGGTGTTAAACTCAAACTTCTTGATTTTGAGAATGTAGAGTTGAAAGCAAATCTATTCAAGACATATATTGTGGCTGAAGGGGAAGATAAAGTCTATTTTATTGACCAACATGTGGCTGCCGAACGGGTATTTTATGAACGATTCGTAAACCAACTCCAGTCAAATGGAATCCCTGTGCAGGGGTTATTACTTCCCGTTACTGTTGAAGCGACACCTCAACAGATTGCCGTTTTTAAAGTACATGGTGATATTTTTGAGAAACTCGGTTTTGAACTGGAAGAATTCGGCGGTAATACGATACTCATCCGCGCACTGCCTGCTCTGTTACCCACGCGAGTTGCGGCACAGACAGTAACGGATTTACTTGACAAACTCCCCGAACAACCGCACGGTGAAGTCGCGTTACCTAAAGCAATAGATGATGCGTTGATAACGCTTGCATGCCGCGCTGCTGTAAAGGCTGGCGATACTTTAGATGCTAAAGAGATGGTCAACCTCGTTCGCGAGTTATCAGAAGCAAAGCATCCTTTCAATTGTCCACATTCACGACCAATTATCATTGAAATGGGACGTGATGAATTGGAACGTAGATTCCATAGATAATTAGATAGCAGAATCAATCCTTCGTGGAGGCAATATCCATGAAAATAGTACGGCTATCCCTCATAACACTCCTCTTCAATTTTCTACTAATCCTACCAAATACCTTTGCACAAGATTATACGACATGGGGTTTACCCGATGGTGCTATGGCACGACTCGGGAAAGGTGAAATTACTGGTAATATCGCTTTCTCGCCTGATGGGAATCGGCTTGCAGTAGCAAGCTCTATCGGTATCTGGATTTATGATGTGCGACCAGGGAAAGAAAAAGAGCTTAATTTACTCACGGGACATAAAGGTTGGGTGACTTGCGTGGCGTTTTCGCCAGATGGTAGTACTATTGCAAGTGGCGGTACTGATGGAACTGTCAGACTGTGGGACAGCGCAACAGGACAGCACAGAACCACATTAGGGGGAGAAGGTAACGGTATCACTTCCGTAGCGTTTTCACCTAATGGGAACACTATTGCTGCTGCTGGCTATGATCAAATTATACAACTATGGGTCATTCAGACAGGACGACTCGAAAGTACACTTTCCGGTCATACGGATGTTATCACTTATGTTGTATATTCATCGGATAGTAAAACCATTGCCAGTACAGGTCAGGATAGAACTGTACGGTTGTGGAATGCTCAAACTGGAAAACACAAAACTACATTTGTTGAGAAAACATCAGGGTTAGGGCAGATTTTTGTGGCGTTTTCCCCGGAGAACAATACTATTACAAGCGTTAATAGATCGGGAAAGGTACACTCATGGAACACGCGCACTGGAGCACACAAATTAATACCTCTAAGAATGGGATTGGCAAACACTTCTGTAGCGTTTTCCTCGGATGGAAACATTGCGGCTAATGGTGAACTTAACGGAATCGTCATGTTATGGGACGTTTCTACAAGACAACACATCACTACACTTAGAGGACATACAAACAGCGTGTCTGCAATCACGTTTTCAGCAGATAGACAAAGAATTGCTACTGCCAGTTATGACGGTACAATAAGGCTATGGAATACACGTATAAAGGAAAACATGCGTGTCCTCAAAGGACATAAAGGGGGTGTCTCTTCTTTCGCATTTTCTCCAGACAATAAAATTATCGTTACTGGGGGGTTAGATGGAAGTGTACGGTTGTGGGATGTACACATTGCACAACCCCCTGTGATTTCTATACTCAAAGGTTTGCGAAACACAACCACAAGACAGCATAAACTCTCTACACGGCATGGACATACAGAAACAGTGACCTCCGTGGCTTTCTCACCTGATGGTAAGACTATTGCTACCGCAAGTGCTGATAGAACAGTACGATTATGGGACAGATGGACAAGAAAGCATATTATTACGCTTAAAGGACATACACTGGCGGTTCTTGACGCAGCATTTTCACCTGATGGTAAAACTATCGCTACCGTTAGTTCAGATAAGACTGTGCGCTTGTGGGATTCTCGTACATATAAACACAAAAAAACGCTCATAGGACATACAGACCCCGTAACAGTCGTTGCATACTCCCCAGATGGCACAACCATGGCAACTGCAAGTGCAGATAATACAGTTCGTTTATGGGATACACACTCGCTCCGACATGAAAATTCACTAACCGGACATGTGGATACTGTTGCTGATGTCAAATTTTCACCGGATGGCAAAACTATTGCTTCTGCTAGTGCAGACAATACGGTACGATTGTGGGATTCCAAAACTCTTGAACTTAAAAACACGCTCATTGGACATACAAAGACTGTCTCGTCATTGGCTTTTTCACCAGATGGTAAAACTATCGCTACCGCGAGTCATGACTTTTCAGTACGCCTTTGGAATACACACGCTCCAGAACATTACGTTTCCACACACATTGGACATTATCGTGGGATCAATGATATCGCATTTTCTCCAGATGGAAATACTATTGCAACAGTAGGAAGTATTGCGACTTTTAAGTCAGTCAGATTGTGGGATACGCGTATAGCACAATACAGAGTTCCTAAACTCAAAGGTCATACAACAGGTATCAATTCAATAGCATTTGCACCGGATGGAAGGACAATTGCAACTGGAGGCAATTTTAGAGATATTAGTGTACGTTTGTGGGATACTCACACAAGAAAACCCATCGTTGCGTTTAAAAGACATACTGGTTGGGTCAGTGCTATTGCTTTTTCACCTGATGGAAATACCATAGCCAGCGCAAGCCATGATAAAACAATTCAATTGTGGAACATAAAGACTCAGAAGCACATTGACACTCTAAGTGGACATAAGGATAGGGTCAGCACCATTGCTTTTTCACCTGATGGTACAACCATCGCGACAGGCAGTAACGACAAGACAGTGCAATTGTGGAATAGATACACAGGAAAACATACTACATTAATAGAAGATTTTGATGGGGTTACCGATGTTGCATTTTCACCGGATGGAAATAGGATTGCCATTAGGGGTAGTAACGGGTCAGTAGAGTTGTTGAGTTTGACTGCAAAGAAACACCGGATGACACTTAATACAGGTCCGTTTAATGTCACTTCCATAGCATACTCTCCTGATGGAAAAACTATAGCTGCTGGTACTATGGGTGGAACGCTTGTGCTATGGGATGCTTTGACAGGACAATTCAAAACATCTGATCTCAATGAAAATCTTGGGAGACTTACCTCTGTTGCTTTTTCTCCTGATGGATCAATAATTGCTAGTGTGAATTCGGATTTGTCAATCAGCTTATGGGATGGACACACGGGTAAGCATATTACAAAGATTATGAAATCTGAACGAAGAAACATATCAATAGCGTTTTCTCCAGATGGCACCACTCTCGCAAGTGGAAGTGACGATGGCACAATTCTTCTATGGCAAATACGTTAGTTATCTAAACATATCAAATTATGTTTGCCTCAGAAAAAGGAGCAGAGTTTTGAAAACTACACATCTATCACTCATCATCCTATTCTTGATCTTTTCACCTATTCTACCAAACGCAATTGCACAAGATTATACGACTTGGAGTCTACCCGATGATGCTATGGCACGACTCGGTAAAGGTAAAATAACTGGTAATATCGCTTTCTCGCCAGATGGGAATCGGCTTGCAGTAGCAAGCTCTAGGGATCTTGAAACTATTGGACAAGCAGCGTTTACATCAAACGATACAGTGTATAGATTAAATAAAAATAATGCAGAATTTGTCCGAAATGATTCTATAGTGGTTGTTTCATTGCCAGAAAAGAAAAAACTATATAGGATTATACTTCACTCGGACAATTTAGAGCATTTTGTTATATACGTGGATAAAGGTAAAATTACAAAAGGTGAAGATTGGCATCGTGTCATAGAGATGAAGGAAGTAATGTCCAAAGTAATTGATCTCAAACTGAAGATGCCATATTATACACATCAGATTAAAATTCGTATATTGAAGACCCATCTACAAGCCCAAAAACAAAAAACACTTAGAACAGATAGTTTATTAGGGTCAGGAAATCTTCATAGAACAGTAATAACCAATCAAAGTCGATCAAAGCATATACCAGGCAGGATTCGGGAAATTGAGATCTATGGTTTTAAATCAACTGAATAGTATTTAGAAAGTAAGTATACCATTTTTAGTTGACAAATTGTGATAATTAAACGTAACCATATTAGAAATTTTCAGGGAATACGATAGAAACCGTGTCATTTCTGACAGATTCTCTGAAATGTGCCAGCAGTTCTGCTTCACCCTGGGTAGGATATGCATAAGACAATCGCAGATATTCAACAATTAACGGGTCGAATGTCCTAATATATTCAAAGTAGAACTGCCCCAGTGTATCTTCAGACAACCTTCTTGCGAAAGCGTCTTGTAGTTTACCGTATCCATCCGTAACTGTGGCAACATCAGCCTTCTCGGATCGAAATATGTCAACTAATTCTATCCAGAAACCCTTTTTAAAATCGAGCTCTTCTATTAGGATGACCTCAGAGTCGATGAATATTGCCGTATAATCTCCGATTGTATCTGCTTTTTGTTGAGACGCTGTTCTCCGCTGATTGACTCTTATACCAATTTGAATTATTTTTATTCCATTCTTCCGTAGGTTGGGTTGAGGAACGAAACCCAACATCTTGACCCATTATAGAGCAATACAGGTCGCCAGTTAATATTTTATTGGCGTGCATCTACACGACCTACGCAAATGGTATATTATAAAGTAGAAATGGTATTACCATGTCAGCAGTTGCCTTTTCTAAATTTGTCGGTGTCTCTGGTGGCGGAACAACCTCCTTAATAGGTTGTGACATGCCTTCATCACAACCCGTAAATAGTATGACCACAAAAAGACTTACTACAAAAAACCGTGTAAATAACCTCATGTATATCCTCTCTGAAATTTTAAAAATATAAAACTGAACATGAGTGTGATAATAGATATATGGACTTCATTTTGCCCAAAATAACACTTGCATAGACCCAATAGGTGCGGTTTTCTAAGCAATGCCGAATACAAAAATATGATTTATCAAATTCACGTTATTCAGATTATCAGAATTGCAGTTTATTTTCAAGATATTCTGTTAGAAATGACACAGAGAACAGCACAAACTGGAAAGTTTGGGATACAAAGATGCACAATCTAATACCATTTCTAAATGAAAATGCCTCTTTACTGTAGCACATTCTGTTAGATTGTGCCGTTCACTGCTTGATTTCTAAACAGTCGGTAATGAGAGAATAATTAATAGAAATGGTATAACAGAATGTGCTACAATTAATTCATACCATAAGCGACAATTTAGCGTCCTTCCAGTACCGGTAGGTTCGGTTAGGAAACCGAACCTACCGGACTGAGAAAATCGCGAATTCAACGGGGTTGGAATATTGAAAATTCCCAAAATAATAAATTAATCTTCATCGGAGGTTTTAAATGATGCAAGTAATTAAATATACACTTTTGCTGACTATTCTATTATTACAATCAGGTTGCTATCTATTTTATTTTCAGAAACCGGATAACATCACAGTCTCACAGTTGAAACAGAAATATGCTATAAGTTTAGATGATGACTGGACAAAAACAGAAGCAGATGAACTTTTCCAGACCTTTGAATCCTTATGTCAACAACCTGAAAAACCAAACCACAATATGAACCCTTCTGTGTGGAAAATAAGTAAAGAAGATTTACAAGAGGATGTTCATATTGAATCTGTAAAAGATTTGAAACATGTTACGATGAGTCGTGATGTTTTTTTTGCTGAAGATTCTGAAGTAAAAGAATCGCAAGAGGAATCACGATCAAACGATCGCCTTATTCGAATTGTTGCTCAATTTCTAACTGATAATTGGACAGACCTCCCCGCAGTAAGACGATTACTGAAGGATGGAACAGATAGATATGTGATAGAACTCGTGCTAAAAGAGATGCATGGTCTGAGTATAGTTCGTCCAAGTACGCCTGAATCCATAAGGATGGAACAGGAACTACGCAAATATGGTGTGCCCTTCCGTGTATCGCAAGTTACAAACGAAGAGCTGATGATGCTGCTGTCAATGTATGAAAAGTTCCCTAAAGGATTACATAATATAGGCGGCGGGTTAAAATACCTCCTGATTAACCAACAACCATCGGTCCGAGGCTCAGCCTGGATTGGTAAGTTTTGTGTTGAGTATACTAAGCCTGTTTTTCACCTGAATAATCGACACCAGTTTCAACGTATTATCCTTCATGAAAAGGCACATTTTTTATGGGAGTATACGCTGAATTGGGATCTTAGAGCAGAATGGGCAAAAATTGGTGGCTGGAAAAAAGACCCTAATAATAGGTTTGGATGGTCAAATACCAGGAGTCAAAAAGAATTTGTTACAGCTTACGCACGGTCAAAGAACCCGAATGAGGATTGGTCGGAAAGTGTGGCATATTATCTTTTACGACCTGAAAAACTGCGTTCATGTTCATTAGATAAATATGAATTTATTGACAAAGTGATGAACTTGTATAGTAAAGGTGGGATGCCTTACAAAAGATTGACATTGAAAAGCCTGTTGCACTAAACATATACATAGACCCGGTAGGTTCGGTTTCCTAACCGAACCGGTTTTGTGCCAATTGGGTTTATAAAGGTATTTGCGTAATGCGTAAGTCCTGTCCTTATCGTACGGGGTTTTGCGTCTCCCCGCCGGTTTGCCATCCGATTACCCTGCCATCTGCCGCTGTATGTGTTCCGACACGTTTTTCCTCAAGCATTTTATGCAGAACATATCGCGGAATGTTATGCTGATCCGGTTCTGGATCCCAGTGTTGATATGTTCCAAGACGCCTATTGATTTCACCAGCAATGAATATGACAAATAATACAAATAGAAAAAGCACGTGTGATATTCTCCGTTTCACAATTTGTAACAATTCCCCACTTAACCGTATGAAATAAAATTTGCTATCATTTCATGTCGTCTTGCAAACAAAATTCTATTCTTCATATCTTTCAAAGATATCGCGCAGTTTTTCTGCTATATCACTTATCGTTCCTTCATCACCTAAATTAAGCATATCCATGTGCTCTGTTTCTTTACGAACTTTTTTGTAGTACATAGCATACGTAAAAAGATGAGAACGAAACCAATCGTCTATATCCATCACAGGAATTTCACCCCTGAATCCTAAAACGACCATTTTTACCATTTTTTCTCCCAAATGTGGTTTTAAATAAATCCGTATTTACCAACAACTGATTGAACTGTTTTTGTAACCCAAGACTGAGCGTATGGTGAAACGATGACTTCATCAATTAACGTGCTCACATCAATATTAACTGGGATTCCAGTGTCACACATATCCGGAAATTCATTCTTTAAAAAAGTTTCTAAAGGGACGTCAGCACGGACATCAGTAGGGACAATATCAACGATTAACCGAACTTCCTGCTCATGTTCATACTCTTTTTTCTTTTGAAAATAAGGAGAATATAACAAGATTTCAGATGAGGTAGACTCAAAACTCAGTATCGACCTGACAACATATCCGGGGATATATAACGACTGCCGTAAGTTTGCATAATCCGTTCATGAATGAAGTTATATTTAGCCATATTACAGGCACGAAGCCTATCAGGATATACGAGATAATATGCCAAACTATCTGCCATATCTTCATTCGGATTCTTTTCAAAAGCGTAGTCGGTTACAAATTCCGCACGTTTTTTATTCGTCGACCATCCATGCTCACTTCCCTTATCTTCATACCAACCGCCCAATTCAATCCAATCCTTTTTTAGTTGAATCGGAAGAAGATGCGACCATAAAAAGTGTGATTTTTCATGTGCCAGTATTTTTTGAATTTCACTCACAGATGCATTATCAAGAACAGATTTTTTAAATTCAATAAAACTGCTGCTGGTCCAGGCTTTAGCTGCAGCACCATCGCCTATATCTTCATCTCTGCATACGACATATTTCAATTGCGACATTTTATGTAGTGCTTGTGGAAAATCCTCAAGTATTGATATAAATAGCATTAAGTCTTCGTTATCAATCGCAGAAAAGGCTTTTGAAGTTCTCTGGTGTGCTGCGTATGCAGGCAACATCACAGCCTGTCTAACATTTGAAGACACATCTACAGTAATACCGTATCTTTCGTGTAATATCCGTTTTATCGCAGGTCTGTTCGTGCCGTTTTCTGTGATGAATTGCGCTACAGCTTTAAACAGTCGTTTTTTAGATATCGCAGCAGATTGAGACTTATCAACGACAAGTACATCTCTACTAATCGTTATAGACCGAAGACCAACTTGTGCTTCTACCTTTATATCATTTTCTAAGTCAACATCACTTATTGTCCATGTAGAGGTTTGTACAGTCTGGCCTGGTGATATAGACTTAAAGATCTTTAAGAGTTTACCTGCCTGTTCTGTAGTCCACGTAGAATCTAAATGGACAAAATAATCTTGTCCGAGCAGAAACTTAGGATCATCATTCTGCACTGTAAATTGTAGGTTTGAAAGGCAGCCTATCTGAAGTGCCACGATAGCGAAAATTAGTATCCTGATGTCTTTTATTTTTTTCATAATTTTTCCTCCTTAACTCTTCGTAATCGGAACGGATCACTTTTCACAATTTCAGTGATCAATACTGAAATTTTATAATCATTTGCTTCAAGCTGTGTAACAATCCGATCCACAGTAGGTTTGTCGTAGTATTCTAATCCTCTCCCCAAAGCATAAATTAACATCTTTTCTGTTAGGCATTTAGCAAACTGTTTTTTTCTGCCTATTAGGATCTGTTTTAGGTCAGCTATACCTTGAAATGATGTGCCATCGGGTAGTTGTCCTGCAGTATCAACCGGAAGTTCACCATCTTTTTCTCGAAACTTTCCGATTGCGTCAAAGTTTTCCATCGCAAATCCAATTGGATCCATCTTTGCATGGCAGTTTGCGCACCCCGGATCATCCCGGTGTTGTTCAAGTCGTTCCCGTAAAGTAGTACCAGTAATCGCTTCATGATCTTCTTCTAATTCAGGAACATCTGGTGGCGGTGGAGGCGGAGGCGCACCGAGTATCTGCTCAAGAACCCAACGTCCCCTTTTGACAGGAGATGTGCGAGTCGGATTTGAAGTTACCGTCAACACACTAGCATGTGTCAGGATACCGCCACGGATAGGGTTTTTTATAGCAACACGTTGAAACGTGTCCCCTTTAATGGGTTCGCCATCTGCATTTCTCCAGATACCGTAATGTCCTGTCAAACGTTGATTGAGGAAGGTATAATCCGCATCAAGTATATCAATGATGCTCCGATCTTCACGGAAGATTGATTCCAGAAACAGTTCTGTCTCTTTCAACATTGCTCCCCGCAGTTTATTAGAAAAACTTGGGAAACGTTCGGGATCAGGTGTAACGGTATCTAACCTCTGAATTTGTAACCATTGTGTTCCAAAACTACTTGCTAATTCACTCGCCTTCGGGTCTGCCAGCATCCGCCGCACTTGTGCATCAAGTGATTCAGTCAACTGGTTCTTCTCAGCCAATTCAAGTAACGTATCATCTGGAATGCTGCTCCATAAGAAAAACGAAAGCCGTGAAGCAAGATGCCATTCATTTATGGGAACGGCATCTATGGAAACGGCATCTATAGGGTGCCGTTCGTCAGTTCGTGGACGATCGTCTAACTCTAATCTAAACAGAAACTTCGGTGAGCATAGAATGACCTTTATTGCTTGCTGAATGCCCGCTTCCCAATTAGCTCCATCCGCTTGGATAAATTCTGCATACTGCGTCAGCTGTTCTACCTCGTTTTCTGTTGGTAGACGCCGATATGCCTTGCGTAGCAAACGTGTTAAAACTTCACGGGTCTGCTCTATTTGTGGAATGTCTGGTGTACAAGCTAATATTTTTAGATGCGACTTAGGTCTTGTCTCCAAAGGTCCTACCGATGTGATAGAACGAATTTGGAGTTTGGCATTCGGCGCACCGTGTTCAGGTTTGACCATCGCAATTCCCGCGTTGTCAATATTATCAATTCCGGTGACCAGAAACCGAACTGTTTGAAGTTTCTTGGGATCACGTGAAGTGATATTAAAGATCTTGAGGATCTTGATTCTATTGTTAGTGGAAGTGTCATAACCGACTAAGCGGGCAAGTTCAGTTTGGGAGGACACATCTTCCAAGTCCTTACCCTGAATGAATAGCGCAACCTGAACCGGTGTTTCGGTGTTTGTTACGTTGTCTGTTCCATTGGATGTCTCTTTGACTGTTACGTTCTCTGTTTCAGCATAAAGCGTAGCACGGAAATATGTCTCTGCATCGGCAAAGAGTTTGAGAGGACGTGCAGGTGTAAAAAATGGACCTGATTGCCACTGTTCTGTTGCATTCGGATCAAGAACACGAAAACGCGCATCAGGAACATCTTTATGCCGCGGATTTAGATACTTCACGTTAATGTAGTTTGTAGATGGTTTAGGCGGATTCAATATGATAACACGCGTAGCAATCGCTTCCGCAGCCTCAAGATAACGTTCCATTAGTAACGGGGACATTGTGAGAACATCACCGATATTATCAAATCCGTGCCCCACATCGTCTGCAGGGAAGTTCTCGGTCGGATCAAAGTCTGCACCTAACAGATCACGAACACTGTTCTTATATTCAACTCTATTTAGTCTACGAACGGTTATACGACCAGGGTCCGGTTTTGCATGACGACTTGCTTCTTCAATTGCAGTTTCAACTTGCCGAAAAAAAGTCTCTACCCCTTCTGCGGAGGGTTGATCACTACCCTCTGGCGGCATCTGGTGTGTCCTTAGCATCTCTAAAACTCTCTCTATGACATCGTGATTCTTCAGTAACGCTTCGTTGTCTTCTATAGTATCAAGTGAGAGTGCCGCTTCGGGTTGATCACCAGAATGGCAACTATAGCAGTATTGTTCTAAGAATTGGGCACCTTCATCAGCAAAGTCTGATGTGTCTTTTTCGCTGAAACCCGGTTTCAGCACAACAAACACCATCAATCCTATTAGAAAAATCGGCAGTAATAGGTAGTTGTTGAAGAAGACTGATTTTTTACGCAAAATAACCTTCCTTTATTTTTGTTGAAACATGCAATTTGATTGTTGATATTTATTGTCCACTATTATAATAACGCATACTGCCGCGAAATGTCAAAGAAACTGTCAATGGACAATATCAATCTCTATAGCATCAGACATCCTTTACGATCAAGAGTTCATGCGATTTCTTGACATGTCCAATTCCAGACTCAATCCGAACCTCGACAAGTATCAAACCCTTTCCCACCACCGCTGGCAAGGTTTCCTAACCTCGCCAAGTACCAACCCTTCCCCACCGCCGCTGGCAAGGCGGGGAATGCCTAAATGGTATTCATACCGTTGATTTCTTCTACAACCACCTT
>CAZURU010000056.1:13289-17889 GCA_964623585.1 uncultured bacterium | reverse complement strand
TTTGGGTAATTTGGCGAGGTTAGGAAACCTCGCCAGCAGGGGAGTGAACCTGCGTCATGTGAACAAACAATTACCGAATTAATTATCTAATCTTCATAAAGGTAAGAGTACACTATCCACGAATGTTATCAACAGATTCAATTAGAAACTTTGACGACCTGTTGCTGTGTTCTGTGCTCTATCGGATACACGTATCGTTATGCTGTGTGCACCTTCAGGTAGCTTCGTCGTATGCAATAGCAGTTGTTCTTCTTTAGAGTCAAAAATACCGTCTTCTGGGAAGATAACTCTCCACTGTTCGTCATTGTCTATCTTGTAGACAGCTCTCTGGACAGTGTTCATTGCATCAGAGACCTTGCATGTAATCTTGAAAGTGCCATCGTCCTGCTGTTCAACGTTTATTTCCCCGACTTCAGGGTCTGTATTATCCACGCTGACTGGGGCACTGACTTTATCTACAGTTTTTTCCCATCCGACTGGATTACTGAGTTTATCCGTAGCAACAACTTTGACTTCATATTTCCCATCAGCGATTGAGGTAATGTCCCAATCATAACTGGGGGCATTAAGTTCTTTTTTAAGAAGTTTCCAGTTATCTTCATCAACTGCTTTATAGTATACCGTAAACTGTAAAGTATCTCTATTTGCATCTGCTACTTTCCACTCAATCTTCCATCTTTTTGGGGAAGCTGGCGGAGAACCTCCTCTGCTTGGCGCACCGGGAGGCTGTGGACTTGCCGAACGTTGAGCACTGCTTATACCTGTCCTAACGTCAACACTGGAGAGAGTTGGTTCAACATTCGTCTGTGCAGACGCAAGTGTGACCTTCTTCAAAATAGGAGCTTTAGCGGTGTCTGTCGTTGTGAATTTCGCTCTCCATTGGATATACTGGGCGGCAGCATTGGGTATCTGTGCACCTTCTGCTGTCATGAGTTCATCAGACCATTTGTTCCAAGTATCATCCGGTTTTCGGGTGTTTCCTGTTCGCGTCGCAAAAGTGAGTGAAGTGCCTTCTTCAACATCTGCTTCCCACGAAATTTTACCCCAACGGGATAGACTCTGTGCATTGTGAACAGAAGATTCAAGTGTGCCTTCTTCAACATAAGAATCGGTCAACGTGAAAAGTTTACCGGGATTTCCGGCACCGAGAACGGTCTTCATATCATCTGTGTTTTTGGTCTTAAGTATAGCAACGATGTCCTTTGACTCACACTTACCAACAGAATGGAACTCTCCATCCATCGGATTGACACGATAGAGTTTTCCATTGTCACCTGTACCAACTAAGATATGTTCGTCACTTTCCAATACCATTGCATAGATCAAGGGTTCAGGTGAACTCCAGATGTGAGCAGTTGTACCATCCGGATGAAGCCTGTAAATTACCGACTTGTTTTCTTGTGGAGGGCCACTGCCAGGTGCTTGCGGATTAGGAACGGTTGGACCTCTATTGGAGCGGGGTGCACCTCTATCCATAGGCACGGATGTAACAGCAGATGCAAAGACGTTTCCTTTGCTATCCATAACCAAATCTCGAATCTCTTTCTCTCTTGCTTGATAAATTACATTAGAGGATCCATCATTCATGATTTTGTAGATAATACCGTTACCACTACTACCTGCGTATAATCCACCATCAAAGGCAAGCAGTGAAGAGATATTCTTTTCTTCAGTGTCAAAGAAAACACTTGATTCACCATCGGGTGTTATCTTATATATTTTACCTTCAGTACCCGTAGCAGCATAAAGGTTCCCTTCATCGTCGAGATGTAATGCCCAAACATACTTGTCCCCTTTCTTAAGAAGGGTTTTCGGTGGCGTATCCTTATCTGTTATCTTATAGACTAATCCATCGGGCCCAGTACCAGCATAAAGGACATCGTCTGGCCCCGTGACAAGACTAAATATCGTAACTTCTGGTGAATCAAAATATAGCGTGATAGTTTTACCATCAGCGCTGATTTTATAAATTTTACCTTCGTTGCCTGTTCCAGCATAGATATTACCCTCAGAATCTTCAGCGAGTGCCCAAACTTGCGCCTCCTTAAGTTCCGAGAATTCTTCTACTTTCTTGGACAAACTGGCATCTCCCTTGCTTGTAACAGAGATATTTTTAATCTCTCCTGCTTCAAAATCTGTTCTATGTTGTTGTTCCCACAACGATGTGGAGACTGCGGAAGCAAGGCTCACAAAAATCAAGGAGATTGCCATCAGGCTCCAAAAGGAAATCAAACGTCGCATTATACTTATCCTCCTGTTAAATGCGCATGAAAATAATACATACTAATTCCACTATAGGTTATTGTGCATTTCTATTGACTGCTATCGGTACTGATACATTTCCACTCATGATGTATTCTGTTTCAACTCTATTGGTCTCTAATGCCGTACCGTTGGTATACCCTCTTTCTCCTAAACGTGTAGCGGTATTCATGACAGACATAACTGAAATTGGCAGATCCGAGAACTCTTCACCTTGAACAGTTAAACCCGGTCTCTGAGCAGAAATCTCAAGAACAAGGTTCGTGTTCGGTTCAACTTGTTGAATTAACTTCACCAACTGATTAACATTTTTCGGACTAAAGTTCCCCGGCGCACGAGAACGTTGCCATGAACGATAGGAACTGGAATTCATCACACGCAGCAAAACGATACCGTCAGGTGTATCCTTAGGAACTGTAATCGATCCCGTTAGAGTCTTTGGTTGTTCAAGGTAGGGGCGGACAGTCAACGTCATTGTTATCGTTTCCCCTGGTCGATACACGTTCTTATCAAGGTGAGCGGTAAGGATTTGTGCTGTATTCCGCTTGTCTTGGATTTTTATGTCAAAGTCTATGGAATCAATTCTTAATTTAGCAAAAGGGTTCGTTACGATGTCTCCTACAGTCCCCGAAAGCATTCGGGTAACATTAAATCCTGGAGAACCGCTTGAAGAATTGATATTTTCTAAGACGATCTCACGCGTATCCAAATCAGGATGTTCCGCAAGTTTTATGGTAGCTCTTGCATTTACGGTATTGTCACCGAAATCGAATTCCATTGCGTTAACGATATTTGAGATAGCAATTCCGGTAAAGATCGGTGTGTAGAAAGGTTCACGGATAACTTCATAATTGACATCACGTAATTTCTTATCGGATGTCTGTACTTTTCCTGTAACGGGGATATAGTGATGTGTATTAGGAAGTTTTTTCACCAGACCTGCAATTGCGGGGATACGATCTTGCACTAAAGTTCCTATCGGTTGTGTTGCTGATGCAATTTTACTCGAACGGGCTCGACTCGGTAGAATAAAATGGACATAACCACCAGAAAGCGGTAAGTTAACATTTCCTTCACCACCTGCAGGATGCCCATAAGCCAATAGTTCTTTTTTGTTTTTGTCAATGTAAGAGATTGTCCCATAACTGAAAGCAGAATAGTCGCCACGGACAAACTCAGTTCCGATGATTTGACCCTCTTCAACTGGTGATTTTTTTACAGGTCCACCACCACCCGCCGCTTGTATAGGTATCATATTCGATCGCTGTAGTACCGGTTCTAGCATCTTTAATGTTACTGGGTCAAGACTTGGCAGTGAGATCGGAATTGCTAAACGTAAAGAATACGCATGCAGGTTAAATCCAGGGGTGAGGTTATGCATGCTATCACTGTTCTTTGCCTGACGCATGCCTATTTCAGGACTAGTGGGGAGAGAAGGCATCATATTTAGACCTTCAGAGGCATACTCAGAATTCTGGTTGAAGTACTTTGCGCCGGCATATCTCAAATTCGGTTTCATGCCGCGATCTGTAACTTTGACCATTAATTCTATGGGTGTAATCCCAAATAGGTTTGATTTTTCACGTTGGTTGAAATAACCGAGTGAAATTGCCCCCATGAGCCTACCATCTATATAACATGGACTTCCACTCATACCACCAGCGACACCCGTGCGTTTGAAGTTCTCACTTGTTCCTTCTGCCCATACCACATCCCAACCGGGGGTAGAGTTATATTCGATGCTTACAATTTCATACGCAAACTCTTCTGCCTCTGTTCCAAAGAATACGGTGTATCCTTTACCTTTCATTCCCGCTTTGATTTCGGAAGCTGGCATAAACTTTTCAACGTCCCATTCTATCTGTGCATTTGCGCTTATTGCAGCAAAGCAGAAAACTACAAGTGCACAAAGAAAAACTTTTTTCACTATTTTTACTCCTCTCTGATTATTTTAGTACTGAGTATATCTAATATAAACGTTTAGAGACTACATGTCAGAATTTGTTCAAGGGATAACCAATCTTATTCTACAACAATATTTTAAAATACCACATAAAATCTTATCTGTCAACTGAAAAACAGTATCATTTCATTCTATATCCATAAACCGTACCTTTTTCAACTATTGAGAAAACACTATTTTAGGTATTATAACTATTTTAGGTATTATATCTATAAACTACACTTAATGTCAAATTAGATTTTCCTAACAGGCATTAAGAAATCAAGAAATAAAGAGAGTTAAACTTGATAATCCTTGCATTTTATGCTAAAATAAGATTTAAGAAAACTCAGAATATTCCATAAAACGGTCTGTTAGTTCACACAAAGATGGAGC
>CAZURU010000056.1:0-13189 GCA_964623585.1 uncultured bacterium | reverse complement strand
TTTGGGAAGGACATAAACTTACACAAACCAATGTATCTGTCTATCGGGACGAGAAATTAAAAGACCTATACACCAGCGGCATATCAAAGCAAGGAAAATTCGCACTGCGACTTGAACCTGGTCGCTATTATCTGGTCGCTTACGTTGATGTTGATCAATCGGGAAAATTTGATGAAGGTGATGCTTATGGTGTTTTAGGTGTAAAAAAATGGGAAGATAAAAAACAGAAACATCACGCTGTAGATATCGGTGCGAATGCTGAACTAAAAGACATTAAAATACATATCTCAGCACGCCTACAAAGAATCGGCGAAGAGCTAAAACTTGTACCAGAAAAACTATATCAACCCAGTGAATTCAAAAAATTTACCACTGCATTATCGCAAGCGACTGCAGGTTGTCGAGGTACATTGATATTAACACAAAAGGTAGAACCGAATGTTCATAAGATTGTAATTGCATACACCGACACATCTTGGAAATATCAGGCTGGAATAAGTATCGTTGATGCGAATACGACAGCATGGGAACTCCGCTTAAAACCCGGTAAATACTATCTTATGGCAGTCGTGGATAAGAATAGGAACAACAAACTTGATGCTGGAGACACTTATGGATTCTACGGCGTAAAAGACATACACAAACGGGGTGCTTTCCCGAAACCGGTTCTCGTCAGAAGGCATACATTTACAGAGAACTTAGAAATTAAGGTTTCAACAACATATACAAAGAATGATGAGAAAAACCAACAGGGGACCTCTCAAATCTCCGGTAGAATCGTTCCGACACCTCAGAATGCAACAAGAATTCAAGTTGAAGTCTACGCGAGCTCTGCCTTGGTCAATCCAATTGCTACAGTGGCAGCAGATGAAGATGGGCAGTTTGCAATAAAATTGCCTGTCGGAGAATACTATCTCGTCGCGAATCATGATGTTGATGCGAATGGAAAATATAGTGAGGGGGACAGACTCGGCGGCTTTGGGACAGATGCTATCACAACCCAACCACCAGCACCATTGGAATTAGAGGCAGGAGAAACTCGTGCAATCTATATACAGATGAGCGCACGTTATGACGCAGAAGGACAACTTGTTGAATACAACACAAACGATGAAACGATACTATCAGGAAACATTGGACCGAATGGAATTTCTGAAATCACTGATACGGAACATACAGGGAGTATTACTGGGAAAATTACATCTTACTTCTCTACGAAAAAATCAGAATCCGTAAATATTGATACACAACTTGAAAATCAGCATCCAACGCCAGATGGATTGTTGAGTCTTTCTACGACACCAGATTTCAGAAAACCGATGTGGATGCCGTTGTTTATTGATGAAACAGGAACATTTCTTGTTGATGTAAAACCGGGAAGATATTATGTTATGGCAATTCTTGACCAGAACAGTGATGGACGTTCAGGACTCTCTGATGGCATCGGGATTTATGGGACACATCAACCTGTTCGGGGAAATCCCGCTACAATAACTGTCTTCCCTGGCAAGACAACACCACACGTTGATATTGATATCTTGGCTTCTTATGTTGATGAGAAAGGCACCATGTCAGAACTATCTGATGGTGATAGATGGAATATCGCACGGATGTATGGAAAACCCGAAGACATCTTCAATTACACAGATAGAGGCAAACAGATTGAAGAATGGATGTATTGGACAACCGGTTTGGCATTTCAATTTGAGGGAGATGGGGCTGGTTGGAAACTAAAACACCGTGAGACATTTGAACCAAGCACACAGAATGTACAAAGTGATATACAAAGTGATATACAAAGGGGAAAGCAGACTCAAGAACAGGAAAATATAGAAAACAGTGAAAACAGTCAACCGAACAGTGATAGAGAAGTAAGCATAGATGGGTTCTCTCTTGCAACTGAATCAGTTTATATTTTCTATAGTCATGAAGGTGTTCTTTGGAGAATAGCACCAGCATCCTATTTAGATAGGAAGATTTTAAACAGGAAAGGCAATACACCATCTGAAGAACAGACAGACAGTGAAAACTTGTCCCTACGGAATATAAACACACGTGTCGCCCCACTTGGATCAGGATTATATCCATCTGCTTCCGAGAATGGCATACTTTTATACCAGGATCCTAACCAAAACGTTATCATTTCAGATGTTGATACCACACGTAGTGCTGTTCTTTTAGATAGTCGTCAGCTGCTTGCGCAAGATGTTTCCATCTCTCCAGATGGAGAATACATTGCATTTGCAAATGCTGACACTTCAGGAAGGCAGCGGCTCGTCATACAACATCTCAGAAGCGAAAAGACATTCCTTATACCATCAACATCACTTGAAATGTCAAATCCAACATGGCGAAGAGATGGACAATTACTGGCTTATGCAACTGCAGGTTCCGTTGAAAACCCGAAAGCAGGTTCTAACAGAAATATCTATGTCTTTGACAATGCTTCAAACAGTGTTGAACCGATTGTGATCTCCCCTGAAGATGATGCACAACCTTCTTGGCATCCGACAGACCAGAATATGCTGGCATTTTCTCGCGGAGATGATGACAACACACGGCAAATCTGGATTGTAAATATGTCCTCTACAGGTGAACCTATGGAAGAACAGATAACAGAAATGGGGGGTAGTCGTCCTGTCTGGGTACCACCAAAGGGACGCTGGATCCTTTATGAAAATAACGGTCAACTTTGGACGGTCGATGTGACTACTCCTGGAAGTGAATCTCCACTAATTAGTAATGGAAAAGCCGTCTTTGGTTATCAACCGACAGTTGTTCATATTGAGTGAGGTATTTTATGAATAGTTTGAAAAGATTTAAACAAACTTTATTGATCACAGTTTTCTTTACGCTGATTCTGTCTACTGCATCAGCACAGTATCTATTGGTGCCAATGGAACAGACTCAGACTAATCATCTTAAAGCTTACGGTTTAACGTATTGGGCATTAGAAGAACCGCGTGAATATCAATGCTATTGGTGGTTGAATTACCGTGGTGGTGCATTTGTTGTTCCAGATTCTGCGGATGTTAGGTCACGGGCAGCAGTTATGGGAGTCTCTTACGAGCAGATGAGTGTCGCTGAATATCAGACAATTAAAGAGACCGTCATTGCCACAAGTAATATGGATGAAATCTTGTTAGAGAAAGCACCTAAAATCGCAGTATACGCTCCCCCAGGAGACACTCTCTATAAGGACCCATGGGATGATGCTGTAAAGTTAGCATTAGATTATGCAGAAATACCCTATGACCAAATATGGGACAAGGAGGTGCAACGCGGTGCACTACATACAGAAGATTATGATTGGTTACACCTACATCATGAGGAGGTTACAGGACAACACGGGAAGTTTCATGCATCCTTTTCACATCAATTCTGGTATCAGCAACGCACCGCACTCTTTGAGAAAGCTGCTAAAGAAGCAGGATTTAGTAGAGTGCCACGACATAAAGGACAGACAGCATTAGATATCGCTGATTATGTAGCAAAAGGTGGTTTCGTATTTGCCATGTGTTCCGCACCTGAAACCTTAGATATCGCATTAGCGACACAGGGTGGGTTGCTTGACATCGTTGATCCCGTCTTAGATGAAACACCCATGTCACCAAATTTTGAAAAGAAGTTAAACTTTGAACGAACTTTTGCCTTTAAGGATTTCACTCTTTATCCAAATCCTAACCGATATGAGTTTTCTGATGTTGATAATCCGGATCCTGATCGGAGTCCGCAAAGCGGCGTTGAGGATTTTCAACTCTTTGAGTTTTCGGCAAAACATGACCCTATACCGACTATGTTAACACAGAATCATGTTTCGGAAGTACGCGGTTTTCTTGGACAGACGACCTCATTTAATCTGGATAGACTACACCCTTCAGTAACGATCTTAGGTAAAATTGAAGGAACAAATTATGCAAAGTATCTCCACGGTACTGTAGGTCAAGGTACTTTCACTTTCCTTGGCGGACATGACCCCGAAGATTACCGACACCTTGTAGGTGAAGGGAAGATGCCGACGAATCTCGATCTGCATAAACATTCACCAGGGTACCGTCTCATCTTGAATAATATCCTGTTTCCTGCCGCCAGAAAAAAACCGCAAAAAACATAAATAGTGTTTAGTGGGCAGAGATCTGTCCTTACTTGAACTTTGACTATCCACTATAAGAATTATGAGAGTAACACTTGCGACCTGCAACCTCAATCAGTGGGCACTTGACTTTGAAGGAAATTGTCAACGTATCATTGAATCAATTGAACGCGCAAAAAAGGCAGGGGCGCGCTATAGACTTGGTCCAGAACTCGAGATTACAGGATACTCTTGCGAAGACCATTTCTTAGAAGAAGATACGCAACGGCATAGTTGGGAATCGCTTGCACAGATCATTCGTGGTGGACACACAGATGGAATATTATGCGATATCGGTATGCCGGTCATGCACAAGAGTGTGCGATACAACTGCAGGGTGTTCGTCTGTGACGGCAAGATACTTCTTATACGTCCTAAAATAGTATTGGCTGCTGAGGGGAACTATCGTGAACCGCGCTGGTTCGCTGCATGGCAAAAAGGATGGACAACAGAACCTTTTCAACTCCCTCCTGAGATTAAAGAAATTACGGGTACCCTAATCGTGCCATTCGGTTGCGCTGTTATCGTAACACATGAGACAATTTTAGCATCTGAGACGTGTGAAGAACTCTTCGCGCCACACTCACCCCATATTGATCTGGCTTACAACGGTGTTGAAATAATTGCTAACGGCTCTGGATCACATCATGAACTACGCAAACTAGACACACGGCTGTCATTAATTCGTAACGCTACAGAAAAGTGCGGTGGTGTATATCTTTACGCAAATCAACAGGGATGTGATGGAGGGAGGCTCTATTTCGACGGTTGTGCTACCATTGCACAGAACGGACATATACTAACACAAGGTTCACAATTTTCCATCAATGATGTTGAAGTCGTCACAGCAACTGTCAATCTGTCCGATGTGCGTTCCTATCGCGGTTCGAGAATGAGCGGTGCTGTTCAGGCAAGTCACGGTGTATCTATACCACAGATACAAACTGACTTTAAGCTAACAGGTGATGATAATAACATTGGGGGAAATGTGAAGGTAACAGTGCCAAAGACTACTCTTGACATTCACACACCAGAAGAGGAGATCGCATTCGGTCCTGCTTGTTGGTTGTGGGATTACCTGAGACGATCAGAGGCAGCTGGGTATTTCATTCCGCTTTCAGGTGGCTCAGATAGTGGTGCTGTCGCTACAATAGTAGGTTCTATGTGTCAACTCGTAGCAAAAGCAATTCTTGATGACGTCCCACATGTGATGAGAGATGCAGAGAAAATGTTTGGGGAAGCATGTGTGCAGACAATCAAAACCGACTATAACGACCCGGCTAAAGCAGCAAAGCATCTTGCGAATCAGCTACTCTATACATGTTATATGGGAACGACGAATAGTTCACGGGAAACACGACAACGTGCTAAGGCATTAGCGCAGGAAATTGGCAGTTATCATCTTAATATCAATATTGACTCGATCGTGAATGCCTTGCGAAAACTATTCACGGGTATCACCGGTAAAACGCCTCAGTTCAAGACCGAAGGGGGTAGTACAGTAGAGAACCAAGCACTGCAGAACATCCAAGCAAGATTACGAATGGTGATTAGTTATCTGCTGGCACAGACTTTGCCTTGGGTTCGCAATAGAAATGGAACCCTACTTGTTTTAGGCACCGGTAATGTTGATGAAGCACTTCGCGGTTACCTTACAAAATATGATTGTAGTAGTGCGGATATCAATCCAATCGGCAGTATTAGCAAAACGGATCTCCGTAGTTTTCTCCGTTGGGCAAAGGACAATCTCGGCTATACAAGCCTCGGTACGATAATAGAAGCACCACCTACCGCTGAATTAGAACCTATCACCGAGACATACACACAAACCGATGAGGAAGACATGGGAATGACATACACTGAGCTGAGCCGGTTCGGACAACTACGAAAGACCCATCGGTGTGGACCTGTCAATATGTTTGAAAAACTTGTGCAGGAATGGGACCATCTACCTGCAAGTGAAGTTGCCGATAAAGTAAAACGTTTTTTCCAATACTATGCCATCAACCGCCATAAGATGACGACATTAACACCTGCATATCACGCTGAGTCCTATTCACCCGATGATAATAGGTTTGACTTACGACAGTTCCTTTACAATACACGTTGGACTTGGCAATTTCGGAAAATTGACAGAATGTTAGCAGATATGGACGCTGAATGAAGATGAGAACTTTTTATAATACATCTCAGTATTCAATCATCCTTATCAGTGTAGTTTCTTTGTTGTTGATTTTTGCGTCTTACGCTGTCCATGGTGTTCCAAATTTACCGCTTAACTTTGATGGATGGGTGATGGATGCACTTAATAAGCTTGAAATATCAGGAATTATAGATGGATACCGTAGGAACTCTCTACCACAATCTCGAAGTGACATCGCGAAGATTATTCAGAAAACAGAGAGACGAATCCGTACAGAACAGATTTCCCTATCGCCAATAGATAGAAAACTTTTGGAGAAACTCAAACGCGAATTTAAAGCAGAATTATCACAGAAGCATAAGACCGATACTGACAAAAACTACAGACAGAAAACAGACATTCGTCTTCAACCTGAATTGCGTTTGTCTAATAGTGAAATCGCACCTGCACTTCAGAGCGGATTACATTACGCAATCGGAAACAACAGAAGTCTTATGACATTCTATACCGAGTTAGAAGTTACTAATTTTGAACCGGGGACTGAAATTGTTGAGAGTTATTTTCTACCTGATTCAGCACCTCTTCAAAAAACTGCTGACCAGAGATATGAGAAATGGTATGGGGATTACGTAGTTGATTTCAAACGAAGTTACCTTAAATACAAATTTGCAGCTTTCGGAGATACCGAATTTGACATCCTGATAGGGAGAGACTATGTTTATTGGGGAACAAGTCCAGAGAAATCTATTTCGATTTCTGACAACTCTCCACCTTTTGAACTTGTGCGACTCACTGCGAAAATAGAAAATCTCAAAGCAACTGCATTTACATCACAACTGAATTCAACATGGTATGATGATGGGACAAAGCGTTATCTGGCAAAACGATTTCTCAGTGCTCACCGCATTGATTATCAATTCAGTGATTGGCTGGAAATCGGTATATCTGAAATGGTGCTATACGGTGGAGATGTGCAAGCATTGCAGTGGAAATATGTCAACCCGTTTATACCCTATTATGCTGTGCAATATAATGCCAATAAGGACGATAACATTGTACTGAGTATTGATGCTTCTGTCCGGCCCTTTGATGGTTTACGTCTCTACACAGAGTGGCTTGCAGATGATTTTCAGTACCAATCCGATTCAAACGATCCACATGCAGTTGCATGGATTACAGGATTTGATTGGTATCCAATATTTATGGAACGTCAACTCGGTATCCATTCGGCGTATGTTAGGATCAACCGATGGACTTATACACATCTGGAACCTGATAATCAGTTTACTCACTTCGGAGCGATTATCGGGCACTCGATTGGGACGGATGCTGACCTGTTTTCATGTCGTCTTTCGTATCAAGCGACACCTTCAGCATTGATTGAGACACGTTTCAGTCATCAACGAAATGGAGAAGCAGACGTAACCGACCGTTTTTACGGTGAAGACTTTGAAAATATACCGTTTCCATCAGGTACTGTTGAACGTCTCTCTGAAATTCGGGTTGGATGGCAATATAGACCTATTGGTGGTTTAAACGGATCAATCAACTACGCATGGCGGCACATTCAAAACAGAGATAACACAGAAGGTGACTCTGAGCAGCAACATCGCATCGTTTGCCTGCTTGCTTATGCTTGGACATTGTAAAACTGAGGGACGTAGCAATGGTAAAAAATATTCTTCTGGCAAGAAAGAAACGTATTTTTCTGTTGATATTAGGGGTCTTGCTGATAATTGGCTGTGTTGTCACTGTCCGGGACTGGTACGGTGTTCGCTTACTTGCAGTATCACCAGAAATCTACAAGTATCGCCATGTAATTCGCCAGCATGCGTCGACACACGACTTGGATTGGAAACTGATTATAGCGTTGATTGTTCAAGAATCTGGTTTTAACGAATATGCGATAAGTCCCGCTGGTGCAAAAGGCTTAATGCAACTTATGCCTGAAACAGCAAAGGAGCTTGGGGTTACCGATCCATACAATCCCGAGGAGAGTATTGCAGGTGCTACACGTTATCTCCGAAGTCTATACGATCTCTATCCAGATAGTTCACACCCCAATCGTGTCCGCATCGCCTTAGCAAGCTATAATGGGGGACGGGGACATATTAAAGATGCTCAAAAGATAACATTGCACCATAATGGACAACCACATCAGTGGGAATCGCTACGCTCACATCTTAGTCTACTCACCGAAAAAGATAGAGCGTTACATGCCGAAGTATGGGAATCGGATAAACCACCACACGGGTATTTTAACGGGTTCGGAGAAACGCTTAATTATGTTAAAAAAGTGATGCGGTATTACGATAGACTTTGCCATTTTGCTGAGATTATATCGTTTGTAACGTGATTATGATCATAGACGAGCTACGGTATTTGACCAACCATGATCTATAGGACTTACGCATTCCCCTCGCTTGCGGGGGGATAAAGGGGGTAAATCCTTAAAAATAGCAGGAAATCCAAATAATCGAGGATAAAATCCTTGAAAAAGCGAAATTCTAAACAGAAAAACCCAAATTTGCGTAAGTCCTACCATTAAAAATGGCTGATATTGAATTTATCAAGAACGAGTGTTTTGCTTTTCCGTTCAATTCTCAATCAATGAGCGGATCAGGCATTCTTGAACGGGATACTATCATTGGTAGAATTGTTACTTGATAATTAACCCGAACGCTACACCTGATCACGTGTAGCAGAGAATTTAATTTCTACTTTCGCCAGCGTGCGACATCAAGGAGAAATGACATGTCTAAAAAACTATACTGGGGACTCGGTGTCCTCATTTTACTACTCGGCGCGTTTGTCTTTATAATGGTGCGCGAGGGTGCTGAAATTCAGGAGCTTGAAACAGAGTTAGTGGAGACAGAGGAATTTGTTAAGTGGTGGAAAGAACGGAACGCAAAACGGGGAAGGGCCGCCGCTGCTGACCAACAGGTAGACGTTGCTGCTGCTGACAAACAGGTAGACGTTAAAATGCCTGATAAGCCATCCGCTGACATGCAAATCGGCAAAACTCTTAATTTATCGCCGCTTTCGCCTGAAGAGATGCAGCAAATCTTTGACCTATTCTATATTGAACGCGGACTTGACCCACCGCCTCCAGGGTATCAGTATCTCTGGAAGGATATAGACGTGCCGCTTTTAGATGAAAAAGGCAACCCTGTTTTACATAAAATAGGCGAGCCTATTGTTGAGATAGAGATAGCTAAAGCATTTTCACCAACTGCCGAAGAATATGAAAGGCTAAAAGCTCTGGATATAGAAGCTGGATCGCAGAGAATTCAAGGCAATACTGCAAAGGCAGAACAACTTGAAGCAGAATATAATGAGCTCTATAGCGAGGTCATGAGAGAACGCCCTGTGGCAGGAACAACAATCTGGGTTGCCAAAACATCCGAAAAGGAAAGGGATCCAGATAAACCAGACCGCATTATGAAAGAAAAATTAAGATCCGCGCTTGTAGAGCAAGGATTTTCTGATTTAATTCCAATATTAGAAGAAATAGGAGAATTATAAATGTATAAACGAAACTACATCATTCTATTCCTAATCCTCATCGCTTTATGCGTCATATCAATTCAACATGTTTATACGCACACGTGGGGATGGAGAGCATTTATTGACCATGACAATTCTTCGGGGTTTTTAAAAGCGACAAAAACAAAAATCACTTGCAATATAAAAAATTATCAAATCTTTTCTAAGAAAGATATATATTACAGTGATGGTTATTTTCACAGTAGCAGTGGGTGGAACCCGAGTCTCAAAAACCCTGCCAAAATTTCAATATCAGGTAAGGCGCATGGAATTGGCTTCGCACAAATAGTATTTCATGGGAATGTAGATGATAAGGATTTTGGAGATGAAAAGGATTTGAGTCCTAAAATAGACATCGGATCTACTTTAGTATTTTTTTCGAATGATGCTCATGACGCAGATGTTAGTATGTCAAAAAGCGTTAAATACACACCGAGTAATGGCAAGCATAAATGGGAGGGTTCTGGGACTATCTACTACACTCCCATATACTTTAAAATGCGTTTTGGGTTACCCTGGATCGCGAGTGGCACATGGGAAAACGGTGTCACTTGGTCATCCAGCAACTCAGGCGACGGAAGTTGGGAAATCATTGACAAAGATGCCACCATTAATTATCCTAAATATCCATCTACCAGTAGTAGCAGCAGTGGTGGCAGTAGCAACGGCGATGGCAGTGAGGATACGAATTCTGGTCAAGTGACTGCTCCGGATAGGCCTGGTCGTTTTACTTTGACACCGTATAAAATTGCGATTCTGTTGAAATGGGAACCTTCTGCCTCTGATGGCGGCTCTCCAATAGAAAGGTATGAATATCAATACCAGTCCAGCAACTACAATCGCAAAGCATGGAGTGACTGGTCTGAGTGGACTTCCGCAGGAAAGGGTAAATCTACTTGGATTACAGGGCTAAATCCTGGAGTAGATTACGGTGTTCGTATGTGTGCTTATAATGGTGAGGAATATAGCATAAAAACTGGTATAGTGATAGTTAAGACTAAAAAGTAGGCTATTTCGCAAAACGCAGATATTCTTAACAATCTTACAGTCAGGTATCCTATTTGGTTATCTGCCTTTTTTCTTTCCTACAGCCCTTTTTCCCTATCTATTTCTCTCCGAGACTTTCTTTCATTCCTTTATTAACACACCTTTGCACGTAGGCGAGCGTATCTAATCCTTCTGCTTCCAGGCATTTTTGGAATCTTTCATCACTGTAATATCCGAGGATTGTTCTGAATACTTTTCTGATGGCGTATGACGGGAGTGGATTTTCAGATTGTGACACGCAGTCGAGGTGTTCAGCGAATTTGAGTGTTTTATCGTCCGTTGTATTTGGGAATGAGATTTTTACTGATTTTGACATATTTGACATATTTTTATTATAGTTGATTTTAGTATTGATTTATAGTAGTGCGCTTAGAATTATGGGCTTATCGGGTCTGAAATGTTCTTTTTGTGTCCATATTTCTTATTTTGCCTAGTGTGTATAGTTATTTATTGGTGCTATTCTATAATTATATCATTTTTTGTCTTTTTATGTCAACGGATGGTAATTGGTAATTAACGGCTTGTATTTATTGGGGGGGACTCCGCAGCCATCTTTGGCGAGTTAGTCTGCGGAGCGTTTGTGTATCAGAACTTTATATTTTTGTATTTATGTTCTGACTATTTTATTTTAGTGTATATTTCATATTTTGTCTATAGATTATGTCTATGCAACCTAAGCACTTGAAGTTAACGACAGATCAGCGTAAGTTTGTGATGGATCGTCTTTTGTTGGACATTCCTTATGCTGAGATTATAGAAGAATTTGAGCGCATGTATTCTCATGTTTTCCAAGCGTTTGATTCTGAAGTTTTGCGTGAGCGTCTTCATGGTCAGTTGCGTAAGATGAAACATGAGGGTTTGGACACAGAGTCTGAGTCTGGTTCCGAAGCAGAAATGTTTTCGTCCATTTTTTCCGGAGTAGTTATGAATTATCTACCTTTTCCTGAGATTGTTTTAGACAATGGTTTTCACCATTTTTTGTGATATGAATGAGAAGCAGCACCTATTTCATGATTGTCGTGACAAGTTTCGTTGGATGGGTGGTGGCGTTGGTGTCTGAAGAAGAATTGCGTATTTTGGAGTATTACCTTACTTTTCCTCAATCGCTTCAACATTGGCGCGCGGTAACGTTGTTTTTTCTCCGTTTTCGAATTCCACCTGAAGCACACGCACTTCTGCCTCTGTCTCCAGTTTCTGTAGTTCGATTGGAAGCTCAGTTACGTGCCCTAATCTACCAAAATGCGGTTCTCGAATAACTCTTACAGGACTGCCAATGTTGAGTATCCCTGCTAACACATCTGAATGTTGGTCTTCCGCTTCTGACACAAACGGTATGACAATTTCCGGACGGACAACGCCTGCACGTATCTGTGTGGCACCGTTAATGGATGTCTTCATACCTTCACGTTCTTTCAAAAGCGTAAACGTTCGATCTGCTATAGCGATGCTGCCGAACCCCTCAGTGATGACCAACGTAATCCCAAGTTCTTCTGAACCTGTGATGGCTACACCGAGTTCATAGCCGAGGAGTTGTCGGAGGTCCGCGTCATCAATACCTCCTGCGATGATACCATTTACACCGATGTCAATGCCTTTTTGAACAACATCTGTAGAAACAAGCGATCCAGCAACCACAATTTTCCCTTTGTGTTCAGGCAGTATCTGATTGACATCCAATGTCTCGTTTGGAGAATTCACAGCGACAACCAGTTCACCTACAGTCTCTCCACCAACACCGAAGATTCCCTGCACATAAGTCCCATAAGTTTCTACTGTTACACCTTCATTGGGAACTGTCTCTGTAACGATGCCTTCAGTATATGCTTTGACTTCTACAGGGATAGGCGGTTCTCGGAGGATGACCTGTCCGGTTACGCCAGATATGGACTCAATCGTGCCAACTATCGGAGAACGTGCCTGTGATTTGAAGAGTCCGAACAGTCCTTTTGTGGATGCGATGATTTCATCCTGTGAGACTGTTTCTCCCTCCTGTTTCAGCATGAATTCTGATATTTCCTCTGGTGGAACGCTGAGGAGATTTGCAACGTTCAGCAACTGGACATTACCGGGTAGGTCTGCCTTTGCTACGACATCCTCAGCAGTTACTTTTGCACCAATTTCTACAAGAACTTCACCTTCAAGGGGAAGTTGCCGTTTTTTCTGAATTGTTGTTCCATCTGTGACTTTAAGTCCGGGGGTATACGCATGTGCCATACTTATCGTTTTTTATCCTCTTGTTGTAAATTATTCCAATCTTCATATCTTTTTAATTTCTGCTTTAATTCGGGGTTTTCTACGACATCACGGTTGACGATATAAGT
>CAZURU010000055.1:0-18401 GCA_964623585.1 uncultured bacterium | reverse complement strand
TACCCAAATATTTTCTTTAACTTCATTAGGAACTGAGGACACTGATAGATCGGATTTAGTTTCTTAAATTGACGATTATGGTGACAAAATATTTACGCACTCATTAAAAGTTGTAGAAAGAAGCACAATCAAGGATGAATGTGCTACATCCCTGGGCTTGGGAAATGACTGAATTGACGCATAAGGTAGAATACGCGTTTGGTATTCTGCATTGATAAGGATATCGCACCTACAGGTCTGGGTGTACTATTGTAGAGCGATGCTGCCTGATAAGGAATAGAAGATATTTAGTATACCGATGAGTATCGTGGGGATAACAAATACAGTCAGAAGCACTAATGCACTCTTTGTAGCGTAGAAACTCTCTGTCTCGTCTGCAGATTCAAAATACATTGCTTTGATAATACGAGCGTAGTAATAGAGAGAGATGACACTGTTTAGCAATCCGATAAACGCTAACCAATAGAAACCTTTGGCAATGACTGCCTTGAACAGAAAGAATTTACCGAAGAAACCAGCAACGGGTGGGATGCCAATTAGCGAAGCGAGGAAAACCACCATCGCAAAGGCGACTAACGCAGATCGAGACGAGAGACCACGAAATCCCTCAATCATTTCACTACCTGAATCGTTCGCGACAAGGATTACAACGTAAAATGCGCCTAAGTTCATAAAGAGATAAACTATAAGGTAGAAAAGTATTGCACTGAGTCCATCAGAGAATCCATCAGAAGGCATTAACACACCCCCCATCAATAGATATCCTCCGTGTGCTATGCTCGAATACGCTAATAGCCGTTTTACATTACGTTGCGGAAGCGCAGCAAGGTTACCGACAGTCATTGTGAGTGCCGAGACGACTGCCAATAATAATCCCCAATCAACTGAATCCAAAATTCCTGGTGCCTTAAAACCTGAATAAAAGAATCTGAGGAAAAGTGCGAATCCAGCGGCTTTTGAAGCAACAGATAGGAATGCTGTTATAGGGATAGGCGCGCCTTCGTAAACATCGGGAGACCACATGTGAAATGGGACAGAAGCAATTTTGTATCCGATACCTGCAAGTATAAATGTTATAGCGATGAGAAGACCGAGGGCAGTTACTTCACCTGAAGCGAGGACATCAGGTAGTCGCTCACCAATTGCTGCGAGATCCCCTGTTCCTGCCATACCGAAAATCAAGGAGAGTCCAAAAAGCATTGTGCCTGATGCTACAGCACCGTAAGTGATGTATTTGAAGGCTGCTTCACTCGAACGCGGACTATGCGTTAAGAATCCAGCAAGGATGTAGGAGGTGAGACTTACCGTTTCTAAAGAGATGAATATCATCAGCAAATTGGTTGACGATGCCATCAGGAACATCCCGAAGGTAACAGCTAACAGCAATGCATAATACTCACCTTTTAATTTTACATCAATTTCTTCAGAACGTAGCGAGAAAAGAATAGTTGCGGAGGTTGCTAATATCAGGAGTATCTTGAAAAAAATCGCGAATTCATCCAACCGAATCATCCCAAAGAAAAGGTTTCTCGGTTCATCAGTACCGATAATAGCCATATTAGAACGTGTGATGAGGATAGCCAATAAGGAGCATCCAAGTCCGACAAGTGCCAGATATGCGACCTTATCACTTTCACGGTCTTTTACAATGAGATCAAGGATAATAACAGCAACAGCGAAGACGACGAGAAGTATCTCCGGAATAAAATACAGAAGGCTTTCAATGTTCTTTAAACTATCCACACATTTCTCCTATAGACCTGCCATCGGTATAATAACTGAAATCTTCTCTGTCAATTTTACGACTGATTCACTGAACATTTCAATTGCAAAATGGGGCCAAATACCGAGGACAATGACTAATATTCCGAGTGGTACCAAAGTCAATATCTCGCGTCCGTTGATTTCTGGTAGTTCTTCATATTTTGGATTGAGCGTTCCTAAGAAGACCCTTTGAAGTGTCCATAGGAAATATGCCGCACCGACGACAATCCCTATCGTAGATAAGATTGTCAACATTCGGAATCTTCCAAAAGCACCGACCAGAGAAAATGCTTCGCCTATGAATCCGCTTAATCCGGGTAATCCCAAGGATGCCATGAAGGCAAGCGTAGTAATACCGGTATAAATAGGCATTCTACTTCCTAATCCACCGAAGCCATTGATCTCACGGTGGTGTGCCCGGTCATAGAGTACACCGACAAGCAGGAATAGCATTGCGCTTATGACACCGTGATTAAACATCTGTAATATTGCGCCAGTAATACCCAATTCATTACCTGCGGCAAGTCCCAAGATAACAAATCCCATGTGTCCAATACTGGAATATGCGACCAACTTCTTGAAATCTGTCTGTGCCAATGCACAGAATGAACCGTAAACGATATTTACAAATCCGAGAATAGCCAAACTATTACCTACTATACCATTTCCATCAGCGAAGACTGCCATGCCTTCAGGAAACATATCCATATTAATACGGACTAACCCGTAAGTTCCCATTTTTAGGAGGACTCCTGCAAGGATAACACTAATCGCTGTTGGTGCTTCAACGTGTGCGTCGGGTAGCCAAGTATGAAATGGAAAGATCGGTACTTTGACAGCAAACCCGATAAAGAAACCGAGGAATACCCACATCTGGAATTTTGAATCAGCGAGCGCGCGTCCTGGTTCACTTGCCCGTCTTATTAGTTCGGGAATGTTAAAAGTTCGGTCACCAGTGGCAATCCCATCAAGGACATTACTGTTGAGATAGACTGCAATCAATGCGACCAGCATCAGCACACTACCGAATAAGGTATAGAGAAAGAACTTGATTGCTGCATATTCTCTACGCGGTCCACCCCATACACCGATAAGGAAATACATCGGTAGCAGTGTCAACTCAAAAAAGACAAAGAATAGGAAGAGGTCCAACGCACCAAAAAAGCCTAACATACCTGTTTCAAGCAACAGGAACAACGCCATATACGCTTTTATACCCTTATCTATGTTTCGCCAAGAGGCAAGGACACAGATTGGACCCAAAAGGGCAGTAAGGAGCATTAGTGTTACGCTTAAACCGTCAATACCGACATAATACTGAATATTGAATGCCTCAATCCAAGGAACAGGACCATGCTTGAACTGTTCTCCGGCGATTGTACGGTCATAGTCAATAAATAGGTACACTGCAATAATTAGCGGTACAAGCGTAAAAACGAGCGCAACACGTTTTATCAATTCTTCCGATTCTCTCGGGAGAAGTAAAACAACGATCATCCCAAGCAACGGGACAAAAATCATTAGGGATAATAACATTTAGTGGGAATCCTCCTTATCCCATTGGGTCAGTATATTTTTATATTTCATCTACAATGCCCTGAAAATCAAAATTATTAACACTATCCCACCAATAACAACAAAGAGATAGGTTTGAATTGCTCCTGTTTGTATTCTACGTATTCTGCCACCAGCTGCCCAGGTAACCTCAGCAACTCGGTTGACGATTCCATCAACCACACGTCTATCAAAATAGCCGATAATTGCGGCGAAAACCCGACGGGTTGCGAAACCTACACCGTTGACAATACCATCAATGACAGATAGATCAAAGCGTGCAAAGAGTCGAGATTTCCAAACCGTGAGTGCAACTAATACGCCGTCGTAGAATTCATCAAAATAGTATTTATGCCAGAATAGGTTGTAGACAGGACGGAAAGTCGTTGCGACAGATTCTGCCGAGAACCTTCGCTTATGGTAGAACAACCAAGACAACAGTATACCTAAAAACGCAACAAAGATGGATAACACTATAGCGATATTATGTGCTCGTTTGTGAATGTAATATACAGCATCTGCTTTTTCACCGTTTTTTCCACCCACTTCATCAGCTGCTTGTGCCTCGGAAACACCGAAGAGTGAGAAACCAAAATTCGCATCACCTATTTTGGTATCAGGGGAAACGTCAGCATGTTGCGGGGGATGAAGATGGTGTTGTTCAGGTCGTTTTACATAATCTTTGTTAAACCAGATTGTATTAACAACGGGAAAACTCAAGACAGCCAATATAATTAACGGTGCTGTCATCACCCATGGTGATTCGTGTGCCATGTTGTGCATCTCTTTGTTACGGGGTTCACCGAAGAATGTCATAAAGATGAGTCTAAACATGTAGAAGGCAGTAATAAACGCTGCGCAGAGTGCAAGTCCAAACAGAATGTAGTGATGTATAGAGTTCCATTCCATTGCACGTCCAAGTACACCTGCTAATATTTTATCCTTGCTCCAGAAACCTGAAAATACGTATGGTACGCCAGAGATTGACAAGGTTGCGATGAGCATTGTGATAAAGGTGATCGGCATTTTCCGTCTGAGTCCACCCATATTCCGCATATCTTGGTCAGGTGGGATTTCGGAACCGTGTTCGTGAACTAAATTTTCGTGTACTAAACTGGGGTCGTCGTGTTCATGTGCTTCGTCATCCGCATGAGCTTCATCATGCCCATGGTTATGTTGACTGTGTGAATGCATTGCATGGAAGGCATGGATAACACTACCAGAGCCGAGGAACAGCAACGCTTTGAAAAATGCATGCGTTGTAAGATGGAATAATCCTGCAACATAACTTCCCGCACCAATTGCTAACATCATATAGCCGAGTTGACTGACCGTAGAATATGCCAACACACGCTTAATGTCAAAACGAACGATAGCAATAGTAGCGGCGACGATTGCGGTAATACCACCAACATAAGCGATAACCAAAGATGAAGGAACTGTTAAGATTGGGAACATCCGAGCAGTGAGATATACGCCTGCAGCAACCATAGTTGCTGCGTGGATTAACGCACTGACAGGTGTTGGACCTTCCATTGCATCTGGTAGCCACGTATGCAACGGTACTTGGGCAGATTTTCCAATTGCACCACAAAAGATGAGAATACCTGCTATTGAAAGCCAGACTATGTCTCCAGTGGCTAATTCTGCTGCTGCACGCGTAAAGATGCCATCTTGTGCACCATCAAATAGTGAAAATGTTTTGAATTTTGTAAACAGCATCATCATGCCGATGAACATGCCGATGTCACCGACACGAGTTGTCAGGAACGCTTTCTTACATGCATTCGCAGCGGAGTTCTTTTCAAACCAGAAACCGATGAGAAGATAGGAGCAGAGACCGACGAGTTCCCAACCGATATAGATACCGAGCAGGTTATCTGATACTACCAAGAATAGCATTGAAAAGGAGAAGAGCGATAGATAGGCGAAAAATCTTGGATAACGCGGGTCCCCATGCATATAACCTATTGAAAAGATATGCACAAGACTACTGACCAGTGTGACAACGATTAGCATTATTACAGTTACGCTGTCAAGGTAGAAACCCATTGAGATGGTAATTTTACCGACAGATATCCAATCAACTGCTAACGGTTTTGGCTCGGGGACGACATCCCGTAATAGAATGAAGGAGCAGATAAGCGCGATAAGCATTGCCGCCGTTGACAGCAGGTCTTGACGCGGAAAAGTCCGTTTTGCTAAACCTGAGAGAGCGAAGGTTGCAAAAGCAACAAGCGGTGCAAGTAAGATAATGCTAATTAAGGGAATGACCATACTATTATGTTATTAACCTTTCAAAGTATCCGCTTCATCTGGACGTATGCTACCGAATTCACGGTAGAATGCCAGAATAATTGCAAGAAAAACAGCTGCTTCAGCTGCAGCAAGCACAATACCAAAGATGGCGATTATCTGTCCATCAATGTTATTTGGGTTGTCTGGTGTTGGAACAAAGCGAGAAAATGCTACGAAATTCAGATTACAAGAATTAAGAATAAGTTCAATCCCCATCAAAATGCTGATGGCGTTTTTGCGGGTTAGCACTGCAAATATACCGAGTGAGAATAGAATTGCGCTGATGACTAGATAGTGTTGTAACGTCATAATGTGTTATCCTACAGATACAATAGAATTAGTCCCGAATCTCCTTCCGAGAAATGAGCGCAGCACCGATTAATGCAACTAACAATAACACAGATGCCACTTCAAAAGGCAGCAAGAACTTCCCATCCAGAATTAACTTACCGATACGTTCCGTTGTTGGTTGCAGTTGTGTTCCATCGTCCGTTAGGTTTTCCCATTTAGGTGTATTTGCAATGACCGTCAGTAGTAACATCAGCAGTGCCAGCGAAATACCACCACCTAACAGGAGCTGACCGCGCTGTATATGGATACGCATCTCCAATCGTCCACTTGTCATCATAACACCGAAGAGGATAAGCACCAGTATACCACCGACATATACAATTACCTGTGTTGCTGCGAGGAAGTCTGCTTGTAGAAATACATAAAGGCCAGCAACACCGAAAAGTGTAACCATTAACGCAAACGCTGCATGTACGATATTTCGGACGCTGACCACAGCAAAAGCGGAAGCAATTGTTATCAGCGCAAATCCATAGAAAACAAATGTTTTTAGCGATAATTCTTCCATGTAAAGTTATCCTCGCTCCTTTATGCTTCAACAACCTCTGTGTTTTCTGCATCGTCCTTTTTGTACATCTCCTGCTTGTCAAAATTGAAGATTAAATCTGTCCGGTCAAAGCTGGAATACTCAATACCTTCAAGTGAATCCTTCATAACAAGACATTGTGTCGGACAAACCTCTGTACAGAGACCGCAATACATACAGAGGGACATATCAATATCAAACTGGTCAAGATAGAACACAACGGGGTTTCGTGTAACGACGCGTGATACTTCCTCTGTAGAAAAGGTTTCGGTTCGGTTTCCATCCCCCGATGCTTCCAGACGATCAATGACATCTTGTGAACCTAATCGGGTTGTGATATTTGTGATTGTCATTGCGTCTTCTGACATGATTTTTTTGTCATTACCTTCAATAATGCCGATGACTTCGCGCCCATCCTTGAGATGCACCACGTTCATGCTATCCCAGAGTTGTTCACCTTTCGGAAGTTTGTCACCTGTAATCGTAATACAGTCCACAGGACAAATCAACTCACACTTTTTGCATCCGATGCAATCCTCAATCCTGTTGTAGAGTTGGCCACGATACCCCTTTGGTATTTCTCGGACGTTCTGTTTCTTCTCAAAATCGTGTTCGTAAGGATATTGGTGGGTCACGTTCGGTTCGAAGAACTGCCGAATTGTGATACGCATCCCGACGAGGACAGTATAAACACCTTTGTATATGTTACGTATGTATTTATCCATCATGGCTTCCTTCTGTAACTTGTAGTTTTTTCACTACATGAAGATTAAATAATTAATTCGGTTATTTTTTGTTCGCATGATGCAGGTTTACTGTTCCGCTGGCGAGGTTTCCTAACCTCGCCCAATTAACTAAATACTTTCTTAAACTTCATCAAGTCTAAAACCAACTACCTTTGAATTTTAAAATCAAGAGGCATAATAGTAGGGCAGTAAAAAATCCACTAAGGAATAAAAGTGCTTTGTTATCTTTCCCTTTCCAAGTAGCTAAGTAACAACCTCCAGTTACCAACACAGCCCCAATTACAGTCCTTGTGCTGAGTTCCCATCCTATCAAATTACCTACTAAGTCTGTTCCTAAAACTCCCATAATGAGTAGTGAAAGTACTATGTAGTCGTGAGTAATTTTATGTTTTGCGCTTTTTAAAATGCCCACAAAAGTGCTCATAAACAGCTCCGTAAAGACGTAGTCTACCAACTGTAACCTAATAGAGCAACAAAATCATAGATGGATGTTACACTAAAGAATCCGAACATAAATAGGAAACAGTATTTGCAGAATTTGCTCTTTTCAGTGGCAAAATACCAAATTAAGTAACCGATGCCGACCAATCCATTTGTAATTACACTTATAATTTTAGTTTCCAAACCAATTGAGTTCTCAAAAATTACGACCAAAAGACTTACCAACATCAAAAGCATTCCGGCAACTATCCACTGAAGTTTGTGATCAGTTTTCACAACATGCCAAACCATTTTTGCCGTGTTCATATTTTTCTCCTGAATGTGTTGGTAATATTCCATAAGAACTCACGTGTTTTATTGATTCCACGTTCACGCAGAACTGGTTTGCGGTTCAGGTCTTCGTGCAAGGTTTCTCCCGGCAACTGCGTATACTCCGATGAGGCAGATATAAATTATCGCACAACTGATTCCGATACTCCATACATCATCTTCTTTAAAAATCAATCCCCAAATTCCAGTACCTAATATGTTAAAGAATGAGATCGGTATAAAGTATTTCCAGCAGAGATTCATCAGTTGATCAACGCGTAGACGTGGCAGTGTCCATCTCAACCACATCATGACGAAAACGAGTCCTAAAGTCTTGAGAACGAATCCGGGTAATCCGCCGAGAAAATCGTAACCTGGCAAGATACCCTCGTATCCTCCGAGAAAAAGCGTCACACCAATGGCACTGACAGCGAACATATTCGCATATTCAGCGATGAAAAATAGGGCAAAACGCATTCCGCTATATTCGGTATGGAATCCCGCGACGATTTCAGATTCCGCTTCCGGCAGATCAAAAGGTGTTCGGTTCACTTCAGCGATAGCAGAAATAAAGAAGATAAAGAATGCAATAAAGGTAAAAGGTGAACGAAAGATTAACCATGTGAAGATACCACCAGCTTGCTCTTCCACGATATCCTTCATTCCTAAACTTTGAACCAACATGACCACTGTTAATATAGATAAACCGAGTGGAATTTCGTAGCTTACGATTTGTGCCGCAGATCGTAAAGACCCCAAAAGCGACCACTTACTATTTGATGACCAACCCGCCATAATCACACCCATGACTATCACGGAGGAGATCGCCATGATATAAAAGATACCGATATTGAAGTCGCTCACTAAGATGTTTTGACCGAACGGGATTGCAGCAAAGACTGCAAAAGAGCAAGCAAATATGATGTAGGGTGCAAGTAGGAACAGTATTCTATCCCCTTGCGGTGGAATAAAGTCCTCTTTGAATATCAGTTTTATACCGTCTGCTAATGTTTGCAACGTCCCCCAAGGACCGACACGCATGGGACCTGTTCGGTTTTGAAAACGTGCGGCGACTTTCCGTTCTGCCAAAACTAAAACCAATGGGAGTAGTGGTACAACAGCGACAAAAATACCAGCACAAACTATCATCGCAAGGACAGTTGCTAACTCCATAGGAAAATCTGGAAGAATCGGGATGATGACATTTGCCTTAATATATGACACCAAATTTCCGGTTTCTTCTTGTATATTTTCTTGTATATTAAAATTGTGAAAGAAACTTTCAGATAATATTTCTGGCATCTAACATCCTTATTTAAAATATGCAAGGAGCGCAATGACGGTAGATATTACCGACATTACAATAGCAATCTTGCCCCACGATGCAGCATCAGATTGCTGCTTTCCATCCAGTTTACCATGAATCCAACTCAACTTTTCCCGTAGACTTTCAACCTGATTTTCAAGTTTATTCAATCTGTTATTGCTTATGTTCCTCTTCCTATTTTCATAACGTTCTTGATCATTCATGGCTTATCTCCTAAATTTGTGGGTTTTATCTATCAACTTCTCCCATGACAACATCAATACTACCGATAATTGCGATAATATCTGCGACCATCAAACCACGACTCAATTCCTGTAGTGCACTCAAAGCACTAAAACATGGCGAACGTCCTTTGACACGTACTGGCTTCGGTGTCCCATCGCTGACAATGTAAAATCCGAGTTCTCCGCGTGGTGCTTCACTCCTGAAATAGATTTCGCCTTTTGGTGGACGTACGGCTTTCAGTTCAGCCATGACAGGTCCGTCGGGTAGACCTTCTGCTAAAATCTGTCGGACTATCTTTACGGACTCCTTCATTTCATCCATGCGAATTTTGTAGCGACTCCAGCAATCTCCGACAACAGCACCTAATTCTGGAACATCTTTTGCTACAGGTACTTCATATTCAAACCTGTCGTAGATAGAATAAGGTTCGTCTCGTCTTAAATCCCAGTCAACCCCGGAACCGCGTAAGTTTGGTCCGGTAGCACCGTAACTGAGTGCCATCTCTGCGGACATGACAGCTACTCCCATAGTCCGTTCTGAGAAGATGCTGTTTGATGTCAGTAGATCGTTATATTCGTCAATTTTGGGTTCGAAATAATCCAAGAATTCTTCTATTTCATTTAAAAAGTTCTGTTCATCAATTGACCCGGGTTCCATTGGGATGATTTCTGAAACACCACCGATGCGTATGTAGTTATACGTAAGACGTGCACCACATACCTTCTCGAACAGCAGCAGGAGTTTTTCTCGGTCTCGAAAAGCGTAGAGGAAAGGTGTAAATGCCCCTATGTCCATTCCGTACGTGCCGAAGGAGAGCAGATGACTGGCGATCCGATTTAATTCACAGATAAGCACACGTAGATATTCTGCGCGTTCGGGGATAGCAAATGCTTTTTTTTCATCTGCTTGCATGAGTTTTTCAACAGCAAGACAGAATCCCCAATTCTGATTCATCGCTGCCACGTAATCCATTCGGTCGGTAAACGGTATGATTTGGGGGTAAGAGAGATTCTCTGAATGTTTTTCGAAACAGCGGTGTAGATACCCGATATGTGGAATAGCCTCCCGTACAACTTCTCCGTCCAATCGCAACTCAAGACGTAGCACGCCGTGTGTGCTCGGGTGCTGGGGTCCCATGTTCACGACCATCTCGTCTGTGAACGGCTTAAGTTCTATCATCTTTGATTCTGTCTGTTGTGTTGCTTCCATAATGTGCGTATGAGATCTGTTTATTTATGATGGCTTCTGAAGTATGACTTCTGTAGTTGTAGTATTACCTAATACGGTACACGCATCCCACGGTAAAAGTCGGGTTCCTTGTAATCCTTTCGTAGTGGGTATCCTTCCCAATCATCTGGTAGTAAGATGCGTCGCAGATCAGTATGTCCTTCAAAGACGATACCATATAGGTCATAAGTTTCGCGTTCGTGCCAGTCTGCGGTTTTCCAGATGTGTGCAACGCTTGGTAGTTGTGGGTCTGTTTTCGGCATGGATGTTTTCAACACAACACTATGACGGTGTTGCATCGCATATAAGTGATAAACAACGGAGAAAACTTCTTCCTTCAGTCCCAAATCAAGTCCGCTGAGACACATCAGAGAATCGAAAGCAAGTGAATCATTTTCTGAGAGATATTGACACACTTCAGCAATTGCAGACGGCGTAATATTGATGCTTGCGTCTCCAGCCAATTCTGTGTCAAGACCGAGTATTGCGTTTCCAAATTTATCTGATAGGTTTTTGTATATCTCTTCTGGCGTCACGTAATGTTACTCCATCTCGTTTGTTTTTTGTGTTGTCTCAGGGTTCTCGTCTGCAGCAATGGATAAATTTTCGTCTGTTTCCTCTGTTTCTTTTTTTGCTTTTTCTATCTTCTCAAGTTCATCAAATTCTGTTTTTGTGAAAAGCCGTTTTAAGAATGGTATATTTGTCCGTTTTGCGACGGTTTGTGTTTTGATTTTTTCTTGTAGTTTCAGCAGACCTTCAATAAGAGCTTCAGGTCGTGGTGGGCATCCTGGCACATAAACGTCGACCGGTATAATTCTGTCAACCCCTTTTAGGACGTGGTATCCGTGTTGCCAATAAGGTCCTCCGCTGGTGGCGCAGCTGCCCATGGAGATGACGTATTTTGGTTCGGGCATCTGTTCGTAGAGTCGTCTGATTCGTGTAGCCATTTTGAGTGTTACTGTTCCGGAGATGACCATCAGGTCAGATTGTCGTGGCGTTGCGCGTGGCACCCCTGCGCCGAATCTATCTAAGTCATAGTTTGAAGCTGCGGTAGCCATAAATTCAATGGCACAGCAAGCGAGTCCGAATGTCATTGGCCACAGTGCGGAGGATCGTGCCCAATTTGCTACGGCATCAACGGATGTAACGATTAAGTTCTTGTCTAATTTGTCATCAATTATCATCGTTTTCCTCTCTTTGGAAGGACTGTACTTCTAATTGTGTAGAACGTATCCATTCCAGATCACCTTTTGCCCATACATAAGCGAGTCCTACTAACAGAATAGCTATGAATACGAGCATTTCCACGAATGCAAAGAGCCCAAATTCACGAAAAACGACTGCCCACGGTAGTAGGAATACGACCTCTACATCAAAAATGAGAAAAATCAGAGCGATAACGTAAAAACGTGAGTTGAACTTTATCCTGGTATCGCCTATCGGGTCTTCCCCACATTCATAGGGAATGTATTTTTCACCAGAGAACAGTTTTGTATGTAGGAGACGCGAGATAGTAAGGTTGAGAACGACGAATAGACAACCGACAATCAAAAAAATCAGTACATTTCCAAAATTTAAATGCATCTTATCCTCACCTATCTCGTAAACAACGTTTCTTACAATAGTTTTTGCAGGATGCGTCTGTTTTTCCTCACGTAAAGTTTATAAAGTATATCTTAAGTAGGCACGAATTTGCAAGGAAAAAAAGTGTTACTCACGTATTTCCGTTATGCGCGACAAGCTATTTTACATTTACACCGTCTCACTGATGAAAAAATGAAACTGGTAAAATGAACACCATCAGTATAAACTTGGTCAACAGAATAGATTAAATGGTTGACTCTCCAAGATTTTACTGATACAATACTTCTACCTATTGGATCAATAATTATTCTTCTCAAAAAAAGGAGATTGCCACATGAAAACAACTCTATATTTTACGCTCACTCTTTTTATATTCCTATTCCTTGCGTTTATACCGCAAAGTTTTGCCCAAGACGATTCCCTTGAATATGTCGTGCGGATTATCTATTTTATTCCAAATGACCGAGAACCTGATCCTAAGATAGATGAAAAGTTAGATACGCTGATAAAAGATATACAAAAGTTCTACGCGGACCAGCTGGAAGCTCACGGTTTTAGCAGAAAGACATTTAGATATGAGGCAGATGTTGATGGAGATGTTGTGGTTCATCATGTCAACGGAAAATTCAATGAGACATACTACCGAAATCCATCTACCGGTTCCTGGATAGTATGGAGAGAGATTGAAGAACTCTTTGACGCGTCAAAGAATATTTACTTTCTTGCTTTAGACATTAACAGTAATTTTCTTGATGGTCAGGAGAAAGTAATAGGTTCTGGAGGAGGTAATAGCCTGGGCGGGAGCACTCTGATTCCTGCATCCAATTTTGGTGCTGCTCATCATGAACTCGGACATGCCTTTGGATTAAATCATGATAGTCGCGTTGATGCCAACAAGATCTTCACGCTTCCAGGATATTATGATCAGATGACCAATTCGTTTTGTGCGGCCGAGTGGTTGAACGTAAATCGCTATTTCAATCCAACCCAAGAAGCCTTTAATGATAACACAAAGGTTGAATTACGGCAAACAAGTCTTGATGCCCCACCGGCTGATATACGTCTCCAATTTGAGGTAAATGACCCGGATGGTCTCCATCAAGCCCAATTGTACAAACCTTATGGAGATTATCCGAGTGTAATAGCTTATCAGAGTCTAAACGGCAATCGTGCCACTGTTGAATTTGTAACGCATGAATTAGTAGAGGGTAATGAGATATATCTGCGGATTTTAGATAAAAGTGGAAACTTTACAAGGAAATCATTCACTATTAAGATTAATGATGTGCTTCCACCTTCAGAAGTAATTTCAATAACGGATTCGAATTTAGCGGAAGCGATCCGAGAAACACTTAATATAAGTGGAACCACCATTACGCAGTTGAATATGGCGGCGTTAGTAGGACTTAGGGCAAATGAAAAAAACATCACAGACCTTACTGGACTCAAACATGCGAAATACTTAAGGACATTGGAACTTATGTGGAATCAGATTACAGACCTAACCCCCTTGGCAGAGTTGCAGAATTTAAGGGAATTACAGCTTCTTGGAAATCAGATTACAGACCTAACCCCCTTGGCAGAGTTGCAGAATTTAATTGATCTGAGACTTCTTGATAATCCAATTAGTGACATCACTCCTATCTCAAAATTGCCACGATTACAGTGGTTACATCTGTCTGGAAGTGATGTGAGTGATATTTCTCCAATTGTAGAACTGACCAATTTGTTTGAGTTACATTTTAGTTATAACCCAACTCATGATTTAACACCGATATCTGAATTATCAAATTTGTATAATTTGGGTCTTTCAGGCATGTCCATCAGGGACATTACATTTATTGAAGAATTGACAAATTTAGGTTATTTATTCCTTCAGTCTAATAACATTAGCAATTTAGAACCACTTTCAGCGTTGACGAATTTGAGGCGCTTAAACCTTGCTGCTAATAATATATCCGATGTAGCACCACTTGCAACACTAACACAACTGGAATTCCTGCGTCTTAATTGGAACAGTATCCGTGATGTTAGTCCACTTGCTGCTCTGACAAACCTTGAAGAATTATACCTTGAGGGCAATCCAATTAAGAACAGAAAACCTCTCTTTGACCTATTACGTAAAAACCCAGATGTCAAAATCTATCTCAAGTTTGGTGGTGCTCCTTTACCCGTTACCCTATCCAATTTCCGAGCAGAACACACCAAGGCTGGTGTTATCCTCAAATGGACAACAGAATCAGAAGTAGACAACGCTGGTTTTTACATCTACCGCAGTGAAACAGAGGCAGGTGAATTCAAAGTCGTTAATCCGACGATGGTCCAGGGGGCTGGTACAACGGGTGAACGTAATGAATATACTTGGACGGACACCACTGCCGAACCGAACACTGTCTACTATTACCGTATAGAAGAAGTTTCACATGCAGGAGAACGGGGACAGCTGGTAACGGTGCGATTAAGAGGACTAATTTCCACAAGTGGTAAACTTACCACAAGATGGGCAGAATTGAAAGATGAGAAATAAGGAGATATTTATGAATACGTTAATGACGAATTGTAAAATTACTTTGGCAATTCTCACGATAATAATGTGTGTAGGAGCGTCAACGATAAGTTACAGTCAAGTTGTTCTCTCTGTAGAACCTGCCGTGTTAACAGAGGCAACCTTGAATGAAAGCGTCGTGACACTGACGCTCAGCGAAAGAAAATTTGCACATTCTATCTTTGACATCAGAGATGCTGTGAGCGTGTCTGGTATTGATGGTGTAACAATCCCGTGGCACGATCCAGACAAAGAGAGCGATACCGAAATCACGATTGAACTTGAGTTTGATGGCAATATAGATACCGATGCTATGCTTACATTCACCGTCGGGGCAGATGCGATAGCTAACTACAATGGATCCGCTCTTACTGCACAACTATCTGTTACAGCGGTAGAAGAAACGTTGGTTGCGTCAACTGAAAGACCTCTGCACGAGGCAACCTTGAATGAAAGCGTCGTCATCCTCACGCTCAGCGGGCGTAGTTTTGTACGATGGGCATCAGACATTAAGAAAGCGTTGGCAGTTAACGGGATTGACGGTGTTGAAGTAGAGCGTGTTCGTCGTATCAGCGGTACGACGGTAGCCGTAGAACTCACGTTCTCTGGTGATATAGATGTGGATGCCCTCCTTGTCTTTAACGTGGCAGCAGGTGGAATAGCTGACTATGATGGTTCCACACTCACCGCACAACTACCTGTTACAGCAGTGGAAGAAACGTTAGTTGCGTCAACTGAAAGACCTCTGCACGAGGCAACCTTGAATGAAAGCGTCGTCATCCTCACGCTCAGCGGGCGTAGTTTTGTACGATGGGCATCAGACATTAAGAAAGCGTTGGCAGTTAACGGGATTGACGGTGTTGAAGTAGAGCGTGTTCGTCGTATCAGCGGTACGACGGCAGCCGTAGAACTCACGTTCTCTGGGGACATTGATGCCGATGCGACTCTTACTTTTGCCGTAGGTCTCAACGCTATCGCTGGATATAACGGTCCCACTTTCACTGCAGAAGTACCCGTTACTGGATTTCAAAGATCAGAAGAATATATACTGGGACCTTGGCTCTGGATGATTGCCAAGGGGGCAAGTATAGAGAGTGATCAACTTGCAAGCGTCAGCAATGGAGATATTTCGGAGAACCACGTTGCCACACATGGTGTAAACGAAGGGGATGCCGTTAGCGTGTTAGAGTGGAAGCGTGGACGCATCCCTCTAACACCCGCAATGTGTGAGACATCTAATGTGTCAACTAATGTATTAGGATTAGATTTCTCCGCTACTGTCGAGCGTTGCTCTACAGATAATATTAATAAACTCGTCAATGCAATAGGTCTAAGTGAAAACTTGGATTTAAATTACTATTCCGCTTATGCTCTGATTAACATTGTTTCACCCAGGGAACAAAACGGTGTGCTGATGGGAGTCGGCAGCGATGATACCGTAAAAGTCTGGCTCAATGGGGAGGTCGTTCACAAGTACACTGGAGGGACGATCAGAATCAATGGGAATACGACGTTGACAGGTAGAAGTACCACAGGCATTCAAGACAAATTCTACACGAATCTTAAAGCTGGAAACAATCTTCTGTTGGTTAAAGTCAGCGAATATACGGGAGATTGGGGAATGTTCTTTGAAATCTACTTGGGGGATGAAGATTTCACTACATCTCTCCCAGGTACTATTCCGCAACTATCTGCACCTGCTACACCTCCGTTGACAGAAGCAAATTTAGATGAGAGTGTCATCACATTGACATTAAATCGTGGTGTTTATGCAGCGGACGTTGCCATGATCATAAATGCCGTGACGGTAGCAGGTATTGATGGTGTAACAATAGACACTACTACACTGCAACGCCTCAGTGATCAGAAGATAAAGTTTAAACTAAAGTTTGATGGCACTGATTTTGAGGGAGATATAGCCCTAACCTTCAGTGTTGCCGCTGGCGCGATAAAAAACTATAAAGGTGATGCCCTGACCGCGGAAACCCCTGTCATGTCAAGTAGGGGAGAAAATCTGCTGACTATCTATTGGACAGATTCGTCCGCAGATAAAATCCAGCGTACGACCTTGGATCAAACGATTCATTCAAATTTAGACCCCTCCGATATTGAGGACCTTGTCACACAGGAATTGGAAAGTCCAAGAGGCATAGCGTTAGATGTGTTGACAGGCAAGATGTATTGGACTGCGGACAGTAAAATCCAGCGGGCGAACTTGGACGGATCAAATGTCCAAGACCTTGTCACACAAGGCTTGGAAAGTCCAGGAGGTTTAGCGTTAGATGTGTTGACAGGCAAGATGTATTGGACTGCGGACAGTAAAATCCAGCGGGCGAACTTGGATGGATCAAATGTCCAAGACCTTGTCACACAGGGCTTGGAAAGTCCAGGAGGTTTAGCGTTAGATGTGATGGCAGGCAAGATGTATTGGACTGAAGACGGTAAAATCCAACGGGCGAACTTGGACGGATCAGATGTCCAAGACCTTGTCACACAGGGCTTGGAAAGTCCAGGAGGTTTAGCGTTAGATGTGATGGCAGGCAAGATGTATTGGACTGAAGACGGTAAAATCCAACGGGCGAACTTGGACGGATCAGATGTCCAAGACCTTGTCACAGGTTTGGACACGCCAGATGGCATAACGATCGGAGTGAGTTCTCTTGTTAATCGTATAACAGAAGAACCCACAATAACCAAAGAGGATGTGAATCGTGATGGAGTTGTGGATGTCCAAGATTTGGCATACGTCGGATTGCAATATGGGAAAACCGGTACTAACGCTGCGGATGTCAACGGAGATGGTGTCGTTAACGTGGACGATTTTGTCTTGGTTGCCTCCGCTGTAGATGCTGCAGCCGCCGCACCTGCTGCCCGAGCAACAGTGAAATCGCATTTCACTAAAACACAGCTCCAAGGCTGGCTCGCTGAAGCACGTGCATCGGTAACATCCCTCGCGCATACCAGTGCATACCAGCGGGGTATTGCTGTTATAGAACAACTATTGAGCGTGTTCACACCCGAAAATACCATCCTACTTGCAAACTACCCGAATCCATTCAACCCGGAGACATGGATACCGTATCGGTTGTCCAAATCTACGGATGTTACGCTGACGATATACGACATCAAAGGGAGTGTTGTCCGTATCTTAGACTTGGGGCATCAGCGTGCTGGTGTGTATCAGAAGCGCGGTAGCGCGGCATATTGGGATGGTAGAAACGCTTTTGGTGAAAAAGTGACGAGTGGTGTCTATTTCTATACGCTTACGGCAGGTGATTGGATCGCCACGCGGAAAATGCTGATTTTGAAATAAGATTGAACGCTTAGCACATACGAATCTGATAACATTATAATAGACATTATAATGTTATAGTTTCCAAATTTGTTGACTTGTGTTATCCTGTTATTAATTCATTAATAATGTCTAATTTGGAGGATGTCTTAAATAGACCCTACACTCCGCATTTGTTTTATCAGATTTTGAGTATTTATGTTATACTCTTT
>CAZURU010000054.1:1135-18460 GCA_964623585.1 uncultured bacterium | reverse complement strand
TATTCTGCTGCCAGTGCATGGGGTGCAGCGATATCAGGTTTGTCTCTTGGAATAGGAGCCGTGCCGCTCATAAATTCTACCGAAGTTCTGTTTCCACCATCGATCAACATGTACCCCGTTGGTATAGGTTCTAATCCATATTTTTGAATCCATGGTGCTGCTTTTACCTGTTCACCGATGAGATAATTTGGGTTTCGCCCACTAATGAGACTCATATACAGAAGAGCATCTGCATGTGGCGTGAGATGCATTGAGTCTCCTGGGAATAGAATAATAGGTAGTTCGGTTTCTTTCTTGATCGCCGCGGCAATAGGATGCAAATCTTGTGTCAACAGACTACCGCCAAGTAGAATCGCATCTGCCCCTGCGTTTTCTATGGTAGTGGCGAGTTTTGCAGTCTTTTCTACATCACACATTTCCGGATCAATCAAGATGAAGTATCCTGCGTCCTTTTCTTTAATTACTGTTTTTAGATAACTTAGAATACAATTTGATCTCAATTGCAACCGGTCCTTAATGTTAAAAAGTCATTTATCCTTCAGACATTTAACTCACACAAGTTTATGTCATACCTAAATTATTTTAACACCATCTTAGGAATTTGTCAAATTCTTATGATATAGATAGAGGGGTGTGTAAACTTTTTGTCACTAAAGTATCATGCGGATCTTGTTTCTGGAGCCGAGACATCTATTATTTTTGGAGACGAGTCATAGACATAATGAAATGCTTGTAGAGATGGAGACACAGTGTCCAAGTAGATTCTGCGTTATATATGCACTTGGTGTTTGTGTAATATGCTCATTTGCCCTACCCAACACTTCAACTTGATGGTCAATAGTGTACATTATATTTAGATTATGTACGTAAGTATGTCAGGGTTTCATGCTTTTTTCAATGATTGTTTTGGGAAATATCGGAATATTGCTGATCTGTGTTTTTTTGCTTGATTTTTTTTGTAAAGATTGTGTATAATTACTATTATGCATAAAGTCATTATCCAGATGAATTCCTCTTTGTAGACAAAGGAAGGTAAGAGATGTTTCGATTTACACTAACCAACAGATGGTTTTTGAGTGTATGTTTATTCCTAATAGTATTGTCAATCGGTTGCTACTTCGGGTATCAGTATGCGCTTGTACCTGATAGACAGCAAGCAGAAGAAGTACAGCAGAAAAAAGAGAGAAACCAAAAAAAGGATGTTAATACCGAAACCACTTCAACACAGATGGTCACAGGCACACCTGGAGAAAACAAAAAGACACAGACTAAGGACATACAACTAAACGAAATTGTTACTGAAGCGGGGAAGGAAATGCACTTGTCACCTTTTGGTTTTGGACCTTATCCAGATATCCCATCTGATTTTCCCCAACAAAAGCTTTTTAGCATACATCACGGCTCTCCAGAGGGTGAATTATTAGATAGAGTCCGCGTAAAATTGTGGAAAGAGGGAATTCGTCCTGATGGGATAGGGTATCTTCACAGCACCGGATTGATTTATCCTACTGTTCGTGGAACCATTTATGTCAGATGGGGAGAATTTAGAGGAAAAAAATACATTTCTCGTCTCAAGTGCCATCCCTTGGACTTTTTTGACATCTCAAAATTCCGCTATGAAAATGAGATCCCACCCCATCTCAAAGTACTTGATTTTTCTGAAGGTATTAACCCTTACGAGTATTTAAATCTGTCAAAGGAGAAGAATAAATGAGAAAGTTATTAAGTTACATATTGATTTTACTAATCTCTGTATTTGTTTATTTTTTCAACGAAAATTATTGTGCACAAGCACAATATTCTTCAAATAGGTGTTATGGTATTGAAAAAAGATATGTCTATACAAATCCAGCACTTCAGGGATTGTCCACTGTAAAACGTGTTGAAAGAGAGGCATCTGATTCAGATGATCCGGTTTTAGCATTTACAAACTTGCCTCTGTATTGGGAAGGTTACTTGTATTCCTTCAGCAGTGCAAAAGCTTCCATGGGGAAAACGTTTGTTGTAGAGCAATTGTCATTCGACATAGAGGCACATACATCTATAGTATGCTATGACAATAACCAAAATTATGTTTCTACATTTTCAGCATTAGTCAGAATTGCACTTGAAATTGTACCAAATAATCCTCCAAATAATTCAAATCCTGACAGTGATGTTGGATTACATAGGGGTAGTTTCGCGGAATCTTTCAGTGTGATAGGAGGAGACTTAGATCTCAATTATGACCCGTCACAATTCATTGGTTATTGCATGGCAACTTCTAGTGCGTTAAGATCATATTCTCCGACTACAATATATTATTCCCCCGAAGGATTTTTGAAACCATCTATAGGAGACACATCTAATGTGTCATCTACCATCAACGGAGATTTATTGGTCATAGATATTCCAGTAGATGAAGATGGAAATGTCATTGAAGAGGACAATGAAGTAGATAATGAGAATGGCGAACCTAAAGGAAAATTGGAAGACAGTGATTCAACTAACACAATCCTCCTCGCAGATACTTCAACACGAACATTATCTCCTGGAAGTACTTCCCATACTTATGCCACGGTTGGTTCCACACACTATGCAAGTTTGACGAGTAGCGTGCCGTATGAGTCGGTTGTTTGGCAAGTGGAACCACCCGGTCATTCAGGTAATACACTTCCAATTGTTGAAACTGACACCGGTGATGGAACCTTAACAGAAGCAACTCTGAGTTATAGTTTCCCTTCAGATGTTACCGGTACTTACAAAATTATGGCGTATGTTTCGTATTCAGATACGTCGTCAAGGCAGATGAGTTATGATGTGAGGGTCACCCTTGAACCGGGTTTACGTCCAATCAACGGTTCAAGTTACTATGCAAATAGTGGAGATACATACGAGATGGGACTTGTTACGAATGCTCCATATTCAAGGGTGGAATGGTATATGAAACCTGCTGGTGATACCAGTCCGGATGGTGCAAATGTTGATACCGATTATGCTGTTGGCACAACGACTGAAGCGGAACTAAGTTACGCATTGCCGAAAGGGACTCCTGGAGACTGCACAATCACTGCACATGTTTTCAAATCAGACGGCACTGATTATAAAGTCACCTACGACGTTTATGTCTATTGATATGACCACATAACGACGCTTATGAAAAAGGCAGGTAAACGCTTGGTTACCTGCCTTTACACCTGCAAGGGTGCGTAAAGTTTTTGTTACTATAGGCGTCAATTTAGTGATAATCTGAGAGTTAGGGACATTATTTAGTCCCGTAGGGGCGCAATGTTTATAAATCACGGTTGAACAAGGTTTCTTTAGTCCCGTATGAAGTTTAAATGATAATTTCGGTAATTCGCGGAAATACCCGGGTCTCGGAAAAATAAAATATTACCCAATTTAAAACTTTAACTTCATTAGCGACTAAAGAGCGGTGGGGTACACATTTTTCTATAAACATATCGTCCCTACGGGACTAAAGAGAATACAACCCCTATAACCATCAGGATTTAGAGTAATTCATTAGATCTTCTAAGTTTTCTTAAGCTTACACCCGTAGAATGCCAAACGCGCATTCTACGTTGATTTGGATGAATGCCATACGCACATTCACATCGTTGATTTATGGGTTTCGTTCCTCTACACGACCTACTTATTTAGGTTGGACTAACCACTACCGCATTAATTCATAAAGCAAAATCCCGGAAGCAACGCCAACATTTAATGAGGATTGACCCGTTGCCATAGGTATACTGACTAATTCTGTACAATGGTTTCGCGTCTCCTCTGTTAAACCACTATGCTCATTACCAACAACAACTGCAATCGGTCTCTTATTTGCCGATGTATGAAGTTCCTTTTCTGCCCTTGCTGTTGCTCCAATGATATGCCAACCGTTTGCTTTAAGCTTCTCGATTGCTGACTTCGTTGAAGAAACATAGAAAATGGGTATCCTACCAAAAGCACCACGCGATGCACGGATACAGTTCTTATGGAATGGATTTGCCCCTTCTCCACTGATTAATACTGCGGAAACACCTGCAGCATCAGCTGTGCGTAATGTCATCCCAAGATTGTCAGGATTCTGAACGTTTTCAATTATCAGCAGAATACAGTCTTGACTAAAATGAAAATTCAGAAGTCCATCCTTATCTAAGAAGGGAGGATAACTTAGATGCACGGATGCTATAATTGAGGGAATTAGACGAGTGGTTGTTAGTGAACCTATCAGACTATCTCTTGTTAGATATATTGACAGATTTTCAGCAAAAACTTTCGTCAAAAAATCTCTACCTGCAGCAGATGAAATAAATTCGTTTGTATAAAGCACGTTTTCAATAGGTAATCCGTCTGAGAAAGCGCGTTCTACCATCATTTCCCCTTCAATAAGAAATTGAGAATTCTCGAATCTACCCTTTATGGATGTTAGATGACCAAGATTGCTGGTGATTGCATCTTTCTTTTTAGTCAATGTCTTCTGTTCTGCTTCTGTAGTACTCCCTTTTTTTGTGCCAACGAAACGGCATTCTGAACCTACATTATGCTTCTCACCTTCAAACAGATCAAGAATTCTCTTTTCAAGCCATTCATTTGTCAGTAAAAAAGTTCCAATTGCATTTCTTGGAAAAGTGAGTAGTAGTTCCCTTAGACTTCGTTCGGTTGTTGCATTTACAATCGTGCGATAATTAGAATCATGCCCATCCATCTGTCTTATCAACATTACACCGTCAATCTGTTTCCATCCTGACACAAATACCTTGCAGGTTTTTAACAATTCGTCTGTTAAGGATGAAGTTTGAGAGGCACTTATAAAACGAAGTACTTGCTCCATGTTTGGTGTCGTTCTGTTTAAGAACGCTATCACTTTAGTGTAGTCTTTCAATGTCTATTTTGACGAGAAATGATTCGTCGTTCCCTTTTATCAATATATGATCCCAAAATAGATTGCACCTAAACCTACGAATATGTCCCATTTCATCCACCGTTGTATTTTTGCATAGCCGTCTTTTGAGACGTTCTTCACAAGTTGAATTCCCAAGTAGATAAGGACAAGATCAACGCCAAGTATGATTGTCACCAAATATTGCCACGGATAAAGTCCAAGCAGATAGGGAATAGGACTAAATATAATCACAGAGAATATAAGACTCAGTGTTATGATGATTGCCAGCCGAGGATTGAGATTAGCAAGTGTCTTGACGTTTTCTCTCTTATCTCCTTCTGTATCCTCAAGGTCTTTGACGATCTCCCTTGCTGTTGTAAATAGAAAGGCAAAAATTGCCGGTATGATGGTGCTGCGTACTGAACCGACCGCTATGCCACCAGAAATGAATGTCAAACTTGTAAGAATACCAACAACTAAATTTCCTAATACCGGTGTACGTTTTAGAATGAGAGCATAGCTCACAAGAAGTATAGACACCAGTATTGCTACTGAAACCGCATATAGATTAACTAACACCCCAAGTACAATACCGAGTCCAATAAGGGTTATGGCGAATATCAGAGCATTTCCTCTACGAATTCTGCCTGAAGGAAGTGGACGATCTGGTCTGTTATGACAGTCAATGTTGTAATCACAGCAATCGTTTATGGTATTGCCGGCGGAGAGTAGTAAGAGTGATGCAATAGAGACATACAGTAATTTTACATTTGAAAAGGAACTGAGTGTACTGCCTATCGCGAATATACCGCCTAACCAAGTGGAAATAAAGGCGATAAGACCGTTCAAAGGTCTTGCAAGTTCAACATACGTTAACAGGGTCCGCATTGTCAACCTCTGAATGTGTCTATCTTGAGCTAACAGGAATGAGTTAAATTCTTTTCTGTTTCAAGGTGATGTAAGATAGGAATCTTCTAAGTGTTCTTATTTTCAAGTTCGTGTAGTTTTTCTTCAAGCTCCACGACACGTTTTTGCAGTTTATTGAACTCTTTTAATAATTCTGGCATTTTTCTGATTGATGCTTGCAAACGGAGCTCCTGTTTATGGGGTCGGGCGGGAATACCAGAAAGCTGACTATTAGGTGGGATATCTTTTGTTACAGCAGTTTTTGAGTAGATGATGGTGTTTTCACCAAGTGTTAGATGTCCGATGACACCAGATTGACCTGCCATGTTTATACGGTCACCTAATTGGCTACTTCCTGCAATACCTGTTTGCGCTGCTAAACAGCAATCTTTTCCAATAACTACATTGTGTGCAATCTGAACGAGGTTATCAAGTTTTGTTCCGTTTTTTATCAGCGTTTCAGAAATTGTCGCTCTATCAATTGTTGTATTTGCACCAATTTCTACATCGTCTTCAATAACGACAGAACCTATTTGTGGAATTTTATATGGACTATGGTTTGTCGGGTCAGACGTAAACCCGAATCCGTCACTGCCAATTACAGCACCGCAATGAATAATGACACGATCGCCAATAATAATATTATCCCGTATACTCACATTGGCGTATATTAATCCATCACATCCAATTTTACTCGCTTCTCCGATATATACTAAAGGCATAATTACTGTATTATCACCGATCTCCACATTGTCTTCTAAGACACAGTGCGGTTGTATTGAGACGTTTTTGCCGATTTTAACGTTTTTTCCTATAATGGCTGTTTCATGAATACCAGGCAGTTGAGTTATCTCTGTTCCTTGTGCAAATAATTCCAAGACTTTTACGAATCCCCAATATGGGTTTTCAACACTGATTGTTGCTTTTCCGTTGCCAGAAACCCCGTGTCCTAAGATTATAGCTGACGCCTGAGTAGTTGAGATGGCACTCAGATATTTTGTATTTGCTACGAAGGTAATTTGGTTTGGAACTGCTTCTTTTATACCGGAAACACCCGTTATTTCAATTTCACCATCCCCATGAAGTTCGCCACCAATATGTTCACAAATATCCTTTAGTTTCATATATTGTATCCTCATTGAAACGGGTGTAAACTTAGAATATCAAGGTATCATCTGACAGCACACGGAGTTTGCCTACTACTATGCAAGAACGGCACTTCGGAATGTACTTACTACTTATAATTTGCCTATTCATTTTTCGGTGCTTCAGCATCCTGATTATTCTGTTCTGCTTTTTCATTTCCTGCATTAATCAGAATAATAAGTTTGTCAGTAATATCATACTTCTCGTTAAAATAGAGTGCAGCTTGTTTGTCAATTATCAGATCGTAGTTTTCATCTTTTCCTGTTTTAATTATGAGTTGTTCAAGTTCCTTGAAAATTGGCTGCAGTAATTCTCTGTTTTTTTCAAAGAGTGCTTGATTTCCCTGCTCACGTTCTCTCTGTAATTCCAACTGTTTGGCTTGAATCTGTTTTACTAATTCTGCTGTTTGCGCCTCTTCAACAAATAGCTCAGTCTTTTCTTTCTTTTCGATCAATGTTCTAATGTCCTCCGCCATGTCATCAAGATTCTTCTTCAAACGTGCATCCGCATCTTTTAGGAATTTGTCTGCGTCCATTGCCTTCTTATAGTTTTGCAGAACACGATTGGAATCAACGACACCGAGTTTAAATGCCTCTTGACCAATACTGGCGGTCAGCATCCCAAATAACACGATAGAAGATACGATTAGTACAAACTTTTTCATAATTATTCCCTTTTGAACAACATATATATGTTCGTTATGTAATATCTACCAATTCACTCGTCAGTAGACAATTTGTAGTTTTCTGATAAAATGATATGGACTAAAAACCGGGTCCGATTGTAAAATAGAATTTACCTTGCGGTTCGCGGTTCTGTCTGTCGAACCCATATCCCCATCCGAAGCGAGCTAACATCCCCAACATCTGTAAACGTGCTTCAACCCCGGCACCACGTTTTAAATTAATATGCTTAAAGACGTTTGGCATAGATTCATCCCACACTTGACCTATATCAAAGAATGCTGCAGTCGTCAACTGTGGGGAAACTTGAACTCTGTATTCCCAGTTAGAGAAAAACACCTTGTTTCCACCAATATACCTACTTACCTTGTTTCCATCAGATGGGATCTGGGAATCAGGATATATTTCCCAATCTTCATAACCCCGTATGGTATCTACGCCACCCAAGTAGAATCTTTCGTAAAAAAGGTCTCTACTATCCGTACTCTTACTGACCATATAACCTGCGCGTGCATGAATTGCGATTACATGATTCCACCATGGATTGAAGAACCAACTTGTGTCGGCAGTGTACTTTTGAAATTCGTTATCAGCACCCAAGATGCCGCCAGAGTATTCGTAGGATATACTGTTTGAACTTCCTCCCATGGGGTCATAAAGTGATGTTCGGTAATCTCGTGTATCCCGACCTAGGGCAAATAGGATGCTTCTTGTAGAACGATTTAGCACTTCACTATCTGGCGTGTGTGCTCTGATGTTTTCATTCCTGAAACGGACAGAGAGATCAATATCATACGCGATAGGACGTCCCAGAGAAATGGATCCACCGCGTGTATCCCACACATATCTGTCTGTTGTAAAATCTGGGTTTGATGCGGCACCAGCAGTGCGGTAATATCGTCTGAATCTGCGATTATTATAGATACGTGTATTAAGTCTCGTTGGTGTACCGAGGATCCATGGCGAGCCGAAGCTTAATTCAGCAGTATGGTGGTCTCGTGTCCCGAGTTCTCCTTTCACATGGAAACGGTATGCGCGTCCAAAAAGGTTGTGTTGTCCTACTTCTGCTGTTCCGAAGATACCGCCTTCACTGCCGTATCCACCCCCGACGCTGAGTGTTCCTGTTGTAGGTGATTCAGCAATATTGACTACCAAACTTTTCCTGCTGTCATTTTCTGTGTCGCTTGGCACGAAATCAACAGCCCGGATAAAAGGTCCCATCTGGAAGAGGCGTTGTCGGGCTTTTCGAAGGACTCTAACATCTAAGAGTTCATCCGATTTTATGTTGAGCCAATCCAATTCTCGCCTTATGATTCTTTCTTTTGTCTTTTCCAAACCCGTTATAGGTACATTGTCTATAATTATAACGTCCCCTTGGTTAATATTCAAGGTGATGTCTACGAGTGCGTCTTCCTCGTCAAAGAGGGGGATTGGATTTACTTCTGCAAGTAAGTATCCCTTATCAAGATATGCCTGCTGTAATTTTGATATAGACTCTTCAAAGATTGCACGATTAAAGACTTCGCCTTCAGCGGGGTCTAACATATTCTTGATTTTATCTTTAGAGAAGATGACCTTGTCCCCAGTTTGAAGTTCAATATTGTAATTCCCTAATACAAACTGAGAACCTTCATCAACAGTTATATCAAGTATTAGCCCTGTTTTGTCTTCGGTAAATCGTTTTTCATGTCCGAGTATTTTTACTTGGGCAAAACCTTGGTCTTGATAATAGTTTCGTAGGCTTAAGTTCATATCTTCTTCTTCAAATAGGAGTTCATCATAGTGTTTTCCAACCCTTGTCTTCATTTTCTTACGTAGGTTTTTTGCGGATAGTTGATGATTACCTATGAAGTTAATCTCTGTGATTTTTACGCGTGGACCTTCTGTGATTTCAAAAGTAACTTGGCTGGTATTGTCTTCTTCATTGACATCGTTATGAACTTGTATACTGACAAGATAGTATCCTTTTTCATGGTATAGTTTCCGTATTGCTCTTTGACTTTGCCATCGTAGGTGATCATTATATATCTCTGAACGCCGCAAGGTAATCTTGTCCATGATTTTACCTATGCCAATCTCCTCGTTTCCAATAACATTAATGCCTTCTATCTTAGGACTCTCGTAAAGGATATATGTTACCGCCAAACCGCCATCTACCTCGTTTTTTGATACCTCAACTTCCATATCATAGAAGAATCCTGTATCCTTATATAAACTCTCAAGATCTTTCGTGAGTAACTCTTCATCAATTTCTTGTTCAACTCTTGTTTGAATGAGTGTCTGTAGCATCTCTTTACGAAGCGATTGCACACCTTTGAAGTCAATCTTTGTTACAGTAATAGTGTTGTCAGTGGGTAAGACTTCTTTCTGTTGAACAACTTCCTTATTAACATCAGACGTTGTATCTTCTTTTTCTTGTTGTGGTCCTAATGGTATTTCAGTTGCTTGACCAAAACTAAGAGTACTCTGAGTAAACAGTAATACTGCTGTTAGACAGACTATACCTATGAAACTTGCTATTGTTGAATTATTTTTATGTTTCATTTTTTGGCTCCTTATATTGGTGCAGCGCAATGTATGCTAAGTTTTTGTTATTTCCTTTTCTTCACAAGTAAATATAGGTGTTCCCAAGTTATTCGCGAGATGTCTAAATGCTGCAATTAACTTTTGTGTAACGATTCCTGGTTTTCCTTCACCGATAATTCTTCTGTCGAGATTTACGACTGGTATGACTTCAGCTGCGGTACCGGTAAGGAAACATTCATCAGCGATGTATATATCATGTCGTGTGAAGACCTTTTCTTCTACCTGAAATCCTGCTTCACGAGCAAGTGATATTACGGTATTACGTGTAACACCTTCCAAAATCCCTATATGCGATGGCGGTGTGGTAATTACCTCACCTTTAACCAGAAAAATGTTATCACCACTACACTCAACAACATATCCGTCATTATTGAGCATCAATGCTTCTACTGCCCCAGAGTGTTTTGCTTCAATTTTTGCCAGAATGTTATTTAGATAGTTGAGGGATTTAACCCGTGGATTTATTGCTTCAGGATAATTTCTTCTAACAGAGACTGTGACAATTTCCAAACCGTCCACATAGTATTTTTCTGGATACAATTGAATTCTGTCTGCGATGATTACGACCGATGGGTTAGAACATTTCTCTGGATCAAGTCCCAAATCACCTATCCCCCGTGTGACAATTAATCTGATATAACCTTCTCGAAGTTGATTTTTTCGGAGCGTTTCAAGGACATTATGCTTCATAGCATCTATGGATATCGGTATTTCTAACATGAGAGATTTTGCTGAATCATAAAGTCTTTCTAAGTGTTCATCCAGCATAAAGACATTCCCGTTATAGCAACGAATACCTTCAAATACACCGTCTCCATAGAGTAATCCGTGGTCAAATACAGAAATTTTAGCATCCTCTGGTGATAAATATGCTCCATCAATATAAACCAACATTACTATTCCTTCCTCTACACTTATTCAATTTTACTTAGTCTGCAATTTTTCCATCTACAAGTTCTACCGTTCTGTCAGCTCGTTCAGCCAAACGTGAATCATGTGTTACTATAATAAAAGTCTGTTGCAATCGTTCATTTATTTCTTGTAAGACATTTAAGACTGCTTGACTGGTTTTGTCGTCTATATTCCCTGTTGGTTCGTCAGCAAGGACGACTTTTGGTTTATTGATTAAAGCTCTTGCTATAGCGACTCTTTGTCTTTCTCCACCAGAGAGTTGGCTTGGATAATGGTCTAATCTTTCTGAGAGTCCGACATCGTCAAGCAGTCGTTGTGCATCTTGATACGTATTGTTGTTATCCAAATCAGTTTCTCTGTAAGAATTCCTCTTGGATGCTCTGATGAGTCTCGCCATTGCCACATTTTCTAAAGCAGTAAACTCAGGGAGTAATTGATGAAATTGGAAAACAAAACCGATAGAATTATTACGAAATGATGCCAACTGCCGTTCTGAGAATGTTGTAATGTTTTCATCTTCGTATATTATTGTCCCGGTTGTTGGACGGTCAAGTGTTCCCAATATATGCAATAAAGTGCTTTTTCCTACTCCCGAAGCTCCCATGATAGCAAGGATTTCTGACTTGTAGATGTCAAGATTGACACCTTTCAGTACTTTCAGTTCCAAGTCACCATCATAAAAGGATTTATGTAAATTGTCAATTGTAATTAATGTATCCATACTTCAACGTTGTTTGTTTTTGACAGACTATATAGTTTTCGGTCATATTACTCATACTGTAACGCCTCAATAGGATTAAGGTTTGAGGCTTGCCATGCGGGGTAAATTGTTGCTAACCAACAGATTGTGAATGACAAGACGTTGATAAGCGCAACAAAGAACCAATTGACTTTTATTGGGAGTTGATTCATCTGGTAAATTTGGCTCAAACCCAATTCCTGCAAGGAGATAGGTTCTATCAAACAGTATAGACCGAAAGCGACGACAACAACCCAAAATAGCGTAACGCCGATTCTCCTTATTGTCGGATATGGCAATAGGCGACGCGTAATAATCAGTATCTGTATCAGTATCATCAGTGCTAAGAGTCCAAAGGCAATCCAGGGTGTAGGTCTAACAGTATTTGTATTGAGTAGCCAGCAGACACCAAGTCCCAAAACTGTTCCCATGAAAGTGCCTAACATGCCGATCACACTTCCCTGAATCATAAATATACGCATAATATCCCCGCGAGATGATCCGAGTGTACGCAAAGTGCCGATATCCCGTGTTTTTTCCATCACCGTCATAATCAGTGTGCTTGCGATGTTGAAGGCTGCGACTAATATAATTAACGCCTCAATAATGATTGTTGCAAGTTTTTCCAATTCCAATGCTGCAAATAATGGAGCATGTGTTTCCAGCCATGTTGTTGTCATAGGCAGCTGTATTCTGTCAAATATCGGAGGCTGCGTTATCTTTAAAGCGAATTCAGTTGCAAGTTCAGCATCCACAAGCCGTACAAATATAACGTTGACTTGGTCCGGTTTTTCATATATTTTTTGGGCAGTGTCAATATGAACAAATGCGATTTGGTTATCGTAAACTGTCAATTCAGATTCATATAGCCCGATGACAACAAAATGCTTAATTATTGGAAATAATGCATCTGGGTTCACTGGGTCCTCAACCATTTTAACCACAAGTCTCAATACATCACCTTCATTTACACCGATTCTGTATGCTAATCGTGATCCAAGGACAATACCTCCTGTTATTCTTACATCGTTTAGGAAACTGGCTTCCTCTATGGTCTTGGTATCTTGAAAATCAGTTGACCCCTTAACAAATTGAGAGAAACCGGTTACGCTTTCCTCAAGTTCAGGGTCGATTCCTTTAACATAGATCACAGCATCTATATTGTTATTCTCTTGTCTAAAAATTGCAGATTGTGAATAGACAACAGGCGAAGCTGCGACAACTTCTTGATTTTTTTTTATTTCTTCAATTTTTCTATCGTAATCAGTAAAAAACGCACTACCGAAATCTCTCAATGCTAAGTGTGCTTCGTTGGCAAGAAATCTATCTCTTAGACCGTGCTGAACACCATCTAAAACAGCGATAACTAAAATGACAGTTGCTACGCCAAGACTGACTCCTACAATAGAGATGATACTTATAATAGATATAAAAGACTGTTTTCTTCGCGAAAGTAGATAACGTGAGGCTACGAACCATTCAAATTTCATATAGTCCAGGTTGTCGTATTTTCAACAAACAAAATAATATATCTGTAACCTATTTCATAGCTGATGCTTCTGAATTAGACATCCGCTGTTCTGTTTTGTATGTTATATTTAATTATATCTTCAAGAACACCCCATTTTTCTACCGCCTGTGGAAAATGTTGCTCAAAGTGCATCCCGATTTTCTGCATGACGCGTCCGGATGCAGGATTCTTAGCGAGATAGAATGCATGTATACTTTTTAATTTGATAACATCCAGACCGTAGTTTAGCACAGTTTTTGCAGCTTCTGAACAGTATCCACAATTCCAATAAGGCTTTCCTATCCAATACCCGAGTTCGCCAATATTTTCAGTTGTATCGATATTTATATCAATTGCGCCAATTAGCGTTGTGTTTGACTCGGCATCATTTTCTTTTCGTGTGATTGCCCAGACAATCGCTTTACCTTTTTCTAATCGTGTCGGATGTGTATTTATCCATTCTTCTGCCATACCTTCTTCATAAGGGTGTGGAAGTGAACTGGTTGTTGCAGCGATATCGCGTTCTCCCGCTAGTTTTTGAACATCGTGTGCGTCTTCAATCGTAAAAGCGCGTAATATCAACCTTTTTGTATGTAAAGTAGGGGTGCCTTTCATATTTAATTCTCTGGTCGCATCTGTGGAAATAGGATAACATCCCGTATTGAGTATTGATCAGTTAGCAACATAGTCAATCTATCTATTCCAATTCCCAATCCTCCCGTAGGTGGCATCCCATATTCTAAAGCGCGCAGATAATCTTCATCGACCATAAATGCTTCATCATCACCTTCTTCTAAATTTGCTGCTTGCTCAAGAAAACGTTGTCTCTGATCAATTGGATCATTCAGTTCACTGAAGGCATTACCTAATTCCATACCAGCGACAAAGAATTCGAATCTTTCTACGAATTCCGGATTCTCCGGTTTCTTTTTCGCGAATGGCGATACCTCTATGGGATAGTCATAAATGAAAGTGGGTTGAATCAACTTGTCCTCTACATAAGTATCAAAAATTTGAGCGATTATTTTTCCTTTAGATTCGTTTCTATCCAATTCAATTCCTGCCTGGACAACTTTTGAGTAGAGTTCATCTTCAGATAGTGCTTCAGGATTAAAGCTACTATGCTCTTTGATAGACTCTATCATCGTCATTCTTCGCCAGGGTGGTGAAAAGTCTATCTCTTGCTCTTGATATGTAATTTTTGTTGAGTCGTGTATTTTTTCTGCAGTTTTAGCAATTAAATTTTCCGTTAACTCCATTATTTGAATATAATCAGCATAAGCTTGATAAAGTTCAAGCATAGTGAATTCTGGGTTATGGTCTCTATCCATACCTTCATTTCGAAAGTCCCGTGAAAATTCGTATACCTTATCAAGCCCGCCGACAATTAGTCTTTTTAAGTATAGTTCATTTGCGATTCTAAGATATAAGGGTTGATCTAAAGTATTATGATACGTTGTGAAAGGTCGGGCACTTGCGCCACCATAGATTGGTTGCAGTATAGGTGTTTCAACTTCAATAAAGTCTTGATCGTTGAGCATATCTCTTATTGCCTGAACAATATGCGTTCTTTTTAGGAATACCTCTTTCACTTCAGGATTCATAATAAGGTCAGCGTAACGTTGTCTATACCGCGTCTGTTTATCAGTCAGTCCGTGCCATTTTTCGGGTAGTGGTCGTATGGATTTAGAGAGTAGTTCAACTTTATCAACGTTTATTGTTAGCTCGCCTGTTCGAGTCCGAAATATGACGCCACTTACACCGATTATGTCTCCGACATCAAAGCGACGATAGATGATGTAAGCGTCAGGTCCAATGCTGTCTCGCCGCACATACACTTGGATACGTCCAGAGCTATCCTGCAAATGTGCGAAACTACTTTTCCCGTGGTCGCGTTTTGTCATTATCCGACCAGCAATAGTCACACGGTTTTTCTCATCGGGTGTATCATTGACATCTTTGTATTTTTCGTGTATGCCGTTAGTTGTGTGTGTTGGTTCATATTGATGTGGATATGGGTCAATACCGGCATTCCGGATTTCATTTAGTTTTTCTTTGCGTTGCCGCATGAGGTCATTGGTTTCGTCCATACTTTCTTCCCCCTTCCTATTCAATGGTATATATAATTATACTCTCATTTTTCCTTCTGTGCAACTTGAATACTTGAAAATTATCTACGTTTGAATTCTCCCCATTTAAAAATCCGTTTACCTTTACACAACTAAGTTGACTTATCTGATGCATTATAGATTAGATTTCTTCAGGAAAACTGACATTAGACTATTACGGTTTTATCTTCAAATAACCCTCTATAAATGCATCTAAATCCCCGTTCAAGACAGCGTCAACGTTCCCTGTTTCAATGTTAGTTCTTGTATCTTTCACACGTTGATATGGGTGCAAGACATAAGATCGGATCTGGCTGCCAAAGTCTATATTTCTACGTTCAGGTTGTAGTTTTGCGATTTCTTCATCGCGTTGTGCGCGATAGAACAGATATAATCGAGAACGCAATTCTTTCATTGCGATTTCTCTATTCTTGTGTTGCGAACGTTCATTCTGACACTGTACCATTATTCCTGTCGGTTTGTGTGTAATACGTACTGCTGAGTCTGTTACATTTACATGTTGTCCGCCTGCCCCGCTTGCGCGGAAAGTATCAATGCGTAGGTCTTCAGTATTGATTTCTACTTCAACACTGTCATCGATTTCTGGAGTCACATGGACTGCAGCAAAGGACGTGTGTCGTCGTTTGTTAAAGTCAAAAGGGGATAACCGGACTAAACGGTGAACACCAGATTCAGCTTGAAGGTATCCATAAGCTGCTTGGCCGTTGATAAAAATGGTTGTGCCTTTAATACCCGCTTCATCTCCAGGTGTGATATCTGCGATTTCGGATGTGTAGTTGTGCTGGTCACACCAGCGTAGATACATCCGCATCAGCATGCCTGCCCAATCTTGGGCATCAACACCCCCTGCGCCTGGATGAATGCTCAGGATCGCGTTGTTTTTGTCGAACTCACCGTTCAACATCAATCGCAATTCAATTTTCTCTAATTGTGCACCAACTTCTATTAATCCGCTTTCAATTTCCGGTTCAAAACTGTTATCGCACTCCTCAATTGCAAGCTCCAATAAAGTTTGTATATCTTCAACTGAACTTGCTATTTTCTCATATTCCCCAATTTCATCTTTGAGAAATGTTATACGTTGATTTACCTTTTGTGCCTTTTGTGAATTACCCCAGAAATCTGGTTTCAATGATTCTTTTTCAAGTTCAGCCAACTCATGCTGTTTTGTTGGCAGGTCAAAGATACCCCCTGAGGTGTTGTAGTTGGGTTGTAATCCTGTCTATTTCTGATTTTAGGTCTGATAGCATATTCTCCATCCGTTATTTTGATTTTGCTGATTTTGTTAATGATGAGACTAAACCGATTTTTCGGACTGCTGTTAAGCTGACTATAGAAAACAGGACACAGAGAATTGGGAGCCAATCACCATAGCGAGTGTAGAGTGTCAGGTTTTCTTCTTCTTTAAGATCAATTTCTGCATTTATGAATTTTTCTGATGTTTTTGGTGTTACCATCGGTCTTTTTATTTTTCCATACTTGTCAACTACGCATGTATATCCGCCATTTGCACATCTGAAAACAGCGATTCTGTTTTCTACTGCTCTCATCGGTGCCATTGCTAAGTGAAGTTCAGGGAATGCAGTTCCGATAAACCAGGCATCGTTGGTCAGAATTCCCATTACATTTGCCCCCTCTTTGACAAACTTTCGAAAATGATTGGGAAATGCTGATTCGAAGCATATTGATGTTCCCACCTTTAAATTGTCATCTTTCTGTTGTTGAGCATTTACAATTGGTAACGTATCTAATTTCTTGCCGTGTTCATACGGTTGAAATTGGATAAAGTTTGGTAAAAAGTCTGCTAATGGGATATACTCTCCAAATGGCACAAGGTGCATTTTTGCATA
>CAZURU010000054.1:0-1125 GCA_964623585.1 uncultured bacterium | reverse complement strand
ACACGGTTGTAAAGATCATTGTATGCATCAAGATCAGTTGCTCCGATAAGCATAGGAATGTTCCCGATTTGCGCTTGGAAATCCTTAAAGTGTTTATTGAAGTTAGCTAATTTACCTGATAACACATCTCCGCTTACTGCGGTCTCGGGCCATACAATTATATCCGGTTTTTTTAACGCCGCTTTTCTTGACACGTTGAGGTACTTTGCGAATATTCTTGGAAAGTTTTGTCTTTGCCATTTCTCAAGCTGTGAGATATTACCAGGTACAAGTGCAACTTTTAAACTGTCTTCTGTATCATCATGCCTATTTATGACTACAACACCGTAGGTAATACATACTATAGTTAACAGACACGGCACTATGACAGTTATCAGTTCATCGCGCCACCTATCTATATTAACGATTAACTTCGCAATTCCTGCATTAAAGAAAACAACTATAAAGCTGATTCCATATACTCCGGTGATAGATGCAATCTGAATTCCTTCAACAAAGTTCCACTGTGAATATCCTACGTTACCCCACGGAAATCCGGTTAACAACCACCCTTTAATCCATTCTAAACTGATCCAGATTGCGGCGACAGCAGTCGGATATAGTATTCCTGTCCGCCATGGCAAGATGTGGACTAAGACTGCAAAAACTGCAAAAAAGAGTGCAGTATAGCCAACTAAGAGTGAATATCCGAGTAAGGTTGTTGGTATGTTGGCATAAGGATACAAAAGAAGAATTGCAATCAATAGACCCGCGAAAAAAACCAATCCTGTTATGTACCCCATCAAAAATGAGGATTTCCGACTCACTCCCGTTTCAAGTGCAATCAATAAAGGAATCAATGCTACCCACGCCAGCGGAAAGAAATTGAGAGTAGGAAAACTACAAAACAGTAGAATACCTGAACTGCCTGCAAGTAGATAACGATAGCGTTTGACAAAGATCAAAGTTCTTACCTTATGATCAAATAAACTTATGGAAATATTACCACACCTTTCTGTGAGTGTCAATATTATTATACGGGTGGATATGTTCGCTTATGAGTTCGCCATCAACGTTGGGTAGCTTAGTCCATGACCTTATACCAATTTTAATTATTATTCTTCCATTCTTCCGTAGGTTGGGTTG
>CAZURU010000053.1:953-18583 GCA_964623585.1 uncultured bacterium | reverse complement strand
TCACTCCCCTGCTGGCGAGGTTTCCTAACCTCGCCAAATTACCCAAAGTATTATTATAGTTTCTTCATGTAGGTCGGGTAGAGCGAATTAACACCCGCAAAATCAGGACGAATACCATACGCGTATTCGTCCTGATTTTGTATCGGTATACACTTTTACCCAACCCAATTTTTCAAACCCCACTGTTTTCTAACCCTACTGTTTAATGAATAACAGTTTTATCTCAAACATGACAGAGTGCATAGTCCGTGAATTTGATCCGCTTCAGATTATCCTTTTCTGTTCACAGATTAAATCTATCAAATAACTCCTTATTTGCTGATTTTTTCTTGACAATAGATATAGTTTCATGTTACAATTAAAATGTGTTGACATTCAACTCAACATTATGTTATCATTATTAATGGTGAAAAACAGTGAAAACTAAAACATTCGGACAGGTTCTTAAAGAGATAAGACGTAACAAAGGTGTAACTCAGCGCGAGCTTGCGGCTTCAGTCGGTGTTGATTTTTCTTACATCAGTAAGATTGAAAATGATCGTATGCCGCCGCCAGCTGCGGACACTATCGTGAAAATATGTGAGGTGCTCGGTGTACCTCCAGATGATTTGCTCGCAATGACTGGAAAGATGCCAACACAGATAAAGGAAGCCATTAGTGAGAAACCGGCAGCACAAGAATTCCTGCGTGAAGCGCAAAATATGACGCTAACAGACGATGAATGGGGAGTGCTCACACAGCAACTTAAGAAGCTGCGATAATAGTTTGAGGTGGTATATGGAAATAATACAGATGGATTTATTTGGAGAAATGGGGATAGACATTTCCACTAATTCTAATAAACCTACTCCGTTAGTATGGTCATTTTCCAAACGTGGTATGTTAGAACAATGTCCTCGGAGATATTATGATTATTATTATGGTTCGAATAAGAACACAGCTAAGAATGATCCTCAAAAGGAAAATCTTCGCTTCTTGAAAAAATTACAAAATCGTCACTTGCGGACTGGGGACATATTGCATTAAGTCATTCGTTGGTATTTGAAAAAACTTCAAGAAGGCAAACATTTGTCACTCAGCGGGTTATTACAATGGGCATTGGACGCTTTCCGTAAAGATGTGAACTTTTCTCGGCAATATAAACGCGGAACACCATTGCCAGATGAAAAGTATCCACCCAATTTGTTACTTGAGTTTTACTACGGTCAGTCCGATGCTGAATACCTTTGTTTTGAATCAGAAGAACGAATCATTAAGGCGTTAACTAACTTTGTAAAAAGCCAGAAATTCGATCGATTTCGTGAAGGTGTTACCGATCCCTCAGCTTTGATAGAAGAGTCTGATCGTATGAAAAACGACTATTTTGCCTTAAGTGGAAAAGTAGATCTTGCCTACCGAAAAGACGATAGATTTGTGATAGTTGACTGGAAAACCGGAGGTTCAAATAGTAGTGACGATAGTTTGCAGATACTCGCTTACGCATTGTGGGCAAAGCATAAGTTTGAATGTCCACTTGACACTATAACACTTCATAGAGTGTATTTAGAGGACAATACCTTCTCTACGTTTCGCGTAGGTGAGAAAGATATTGCCCGGGTTGAGGCACGAATACTTCAAGACTTAGACCGGATGCAAGAAGCAGACAACTATGGAAAGCGAGGACTTGTAGAGGCTTTTACACCTTGTGCTCAACCTAAGGTTTGCACTCTATGTCAATTCCAAGAAATTTGCCCAAAGGAGTAATATTATGACAGAAACAAATATACGCATTGTAGAAACTGGGATCGAGTTTAAGTTGTTTACAAGATGTGTCCAAATTAAAGCACCCGCTCCTTCAGCAAGAATGCTGGAAAAGGTTTGTAACAGATTTCAGTTCCAACATTTAGCGGCTGTTTATTGTCCTCAGCGAAGACAAATACTTGTTCTGACACGAGATCCTATTCGTCCACTGACAGTGAAAGATGATAGAGAAGAATGGATTATTGAGGTAGAAGATGGGAACGATAATCTACTTTTGCAATTTATGCACTCAGAAAACGATGCATCACTACTCGCCCAACTTATCGAACGTTATGCTAGAATTCAAGTAAAATGGCGTTTGAAAATGCAAAATATAGATAGTCCACGTATTTTCCAAGATAGAGCACCGTCCGAAACTTCCGATGGTATTGATGTCTATAGGCGAATCGAAATCTCGGCGTTTCCAATACAGGATGTCGGTGTTGGAATCTCAGCAGACATGAGTACTGCCTTCCTTACCCAAATGACAGTAGCGGATTTCTTCAGGAACGATATTTCAAATGATGAACAGAGGCATCTGAGAGAACATTTTGATTCTTTACGACAGCGGCAAGAAAGACAAAAAGGAACACTACTTTATGATTTAGGCAATAAACGAATGAAATGTTATTTCACCGAGTTTCGTTCGGATCTTACTTGTGGGGGACCACAAAAGCAAATTATAGATGGAGAAGTGTATGATTCCTTGCTTCAATACTATCAAAAAAAACAACCTCAGCTTGACATTCAACCCAATGATACTGTAGCAATGGTGTCCTTTCCGAATTTAGATGGATCTAAACCTGTAGCTGCAAAACTCCTCCGACTACGAGTTATGAACGAATCACTTCCGAGATCACTCAAACAAGTAGATAAGATTCAACCAATGGATAGAGTTAAGTCTATCAATGATTTCTGGCTAAGATTTGGAATGGATTTACTTGGAAAAGGCAAACCACAAATTTCAAGAAAATTTTGGAAACCGAATGAGGTAAAAACAATTAAATTGCTTCCACCTGCTTTGCAGTTCGTTGATGGAAATGTTTTACAAGCACCAGAAAAAAGAAACAAAACCGAATTTCAAGAACATTATCGTCAACGATCTCGTTTACTAAACAAACATGGTTGTTTAGATACTCCTATTTCAATGACGCGGTCTGTTCACTTTGCTATACCCTCAAAGATAACACAAGAAATCCGCGGTAGTTTGACAAAAGATCTAACCGATAATATTAGTCGGTTGACAAGAAAGCCAATTACTCCAGTGATCGTGCCCTATAAAACTCTGGATGAGGCATTTTTGAAACTCAATAAGTCCAATAAACCCGGAATGGTTGTATTTGTGTTTGATAACGTTGCTCCAGAAAACTATTATAATATTGCCTATAAACTTGCTAATTGGCGTGTAAAGAGAATTACACTCAGAGAATTGGAAAGGCAGTTTAATAGGATTAAATCAACAATTAACACAGGGAATGGCAAGTTCTCAAGGGCTGAAAACGGTTGGAGGCCGTTTATTGAGATGAATGCATTGGATGTGCTTCAACAGATGGATTGTATTCCTTGGGGACTTAAGGACGCACCTCCTTATGATGCTCATCTTGCTATTGATGTGGGAAGAGAAAGACGATATTTTGCTTTATCACTTATTACCTTTGATCCATCTATTTGCATCTATACTGTTGCAAAAGTGAAATATGATGCCAAAAAGGAGACAATCAACGGTGTCGTTCTGGAAGAAGAAATTATGGAACTGTGTAATAAAGTATTGCAACGAGGTGATTTTCAAACGCTTCGTTCCCTGCTCGTTCTTCGGGATGGACGCGACTGTGATGGAGAATTAGATGCTATATACACTGCTAAAGAAAAGTTAATAAAACAAAAATTCTTTACCGAAGACGTAAAAGTTGATGTAGTAGATTTCCATAAGAGTATAGCAAAAAACATTAGAACTTGGGAAAGAACAAGGGAAAATGAGGTTCTGCAAATCCTTGAAGGAGAAGCAGTTATCATAGATCAAAACACTGTAGTTCTTAATACAACAGGAGCACCTTCGCGATATCAAGGAACATCTGATCCGGTAATGCTTGTAGGTCGGAGTGAAAATATTAACATGAATCAAGTAACTAAGGCAGTGTATATGTCTACACATCTCAATTATTCTAGTCCCAATGTCGATCAACGGCTACCGCTTGAACTTAAACGGACTGATGACGAACTAAGAAATCGTGCTGCACAAGAAATTCGAGGTTTAAAATAAACCATCACTTCGCTGAACTTCAGCAAAATGTAGGAGTAAAACTGATGATGAATTCTCAATGGAGAGCAGTCCAGAGTTTTCAAGAGAATCAAAATCTTATTTCTGCTATTAATACTTTGTCTATCCATATCAAACTGGAAATGGCTGGTCATTCTGATTTTAACAAAGCAGATACAGTATCACAAGCAAAAGAAAAGTTGTGTGCATTTTTGGCAGAATTGGATACACAAGTCCAGCGGGTTGAAGTAGAAAATGTACCTCTTTTGGGAGTAGATCCGCGTCGTCGGCAATTTGTTAATCATCTGATTGATGCTAAAAATAGCTACCGAATTAGCTCACCATTTCTTCTTGAAAAACTATCAGATGGACAACACCTATTATGTTCTGATACGGAAATGGATAAAAAAGAAGTCTTATGCTTATTGGATGAACTCCGAATGCTGCTTGAAGAACATTTGGGTAGTGATGTAGAACAACTTTTTGGAGGTATGTAATTGCAAGAACTCTTAAAACAAAATAATGATGCTTTGTGTCATGAAATTGAGCAGCTACAACACCTTCTATCGGATTCTGAGAAAGATGCCCCTGATGAACTTCATGCATATATAACGCAAATCAAAAAAGAGTGTGATACTCTACATCAACGTGTGCTTCAAAATCTCAAATACCTTGAACTTGAACAAGAGAATCTTCTCAAAGATATTTTGAGTGAGACAGAACTCGTAACTTTTGACTTTTTTGCACTTAATGGTCAGAAAGCCAGTCCAATTTTGCGTGCATGTGCTTCAGATCGGCTATCGCTAAAATTTTTACGATGGTTGCATGCAACTCACCCACAGGCAGAAAATATACCCGCGGCAATATGTGATGGAGAATTCAGCATTTGGCTTATCCAACCTACTACCGTCTATTGTACACCGTGTACTTCACAAAGAGGTCTACGAAATTTGCCTATCTTTTTCCATGAGTTTGGACATCTCCTTTACACGCTCCATAAACCTGAAATGGACGCTTTAGTCAACGAATTGCAAAAAGAAATTAAAAATCGGATGCACTCCAATGTTGTACGAAACGATCAGTATGAACAGACGAAGGAAATTGAACAGGATACTGTAGTTGCAACTTGGTATGAATGGGCGCAAGAATGTTTTTGTGATGCTGTTGGATTCGTTATGTGTGGACCTTCATTCGCGTATGCGTTTTCAATGTATCTCAGAATACTTGGACGGAGTCAATACCACATGTCAAAAGAGGAACTCATGAAAAGTACCCATCCCGTCACCTGGATACGAATCCAACTTCTTGCTGATCGAGCACGAAGAATGGACTATAATACCGTTGCTGATGATTTAGAAGAAAAGTGGCTTCAGGTTGCCTCTGCACTGGAAGTTGATGAAGACTTCGGTGGATTTTATGATGATCCATTTCTCCCCGTTATCCAAGAAAAACTGGACGATATGCTCACGGAAACATCACCACGCGAATTTCAGGAGACAGAAGTTTCAAACGGGGTGCCGGAGTCAACTTTTTCTTCTCCAGTTTCTCTGTTGAATATGGCATGGCAAAAATTTCTTGATGATCCAGCAAGTTATCGAGAGTGGGAGAAAGAAGCTATATTTTCTTTCCTTGACACTACATTTTAAGTTATAATCTACAGTAGAAATCAGTTTAGTAGAAATCAGTTTTATTTCAGACGTTTCGAAAATTAAGTTGTCATCACTATACAAAAAGGAAAATCACTTGGCGCACTTAGAAGAACTTAGACAAGGTTGTATCGTAAAAGGAATATTACCTAACCAACAAGTGACTGTCGTTGCAGTGAAATGGTTAGGTACAATTGGAATAGAACTTACCTATAAAAAAGCGGATGGCACGCTTGGTAGTGAGTTGATTTACCGAGCCAGCGAATCCTCACTTGAAATTGTTACTGCAGGACTTCCATGGAGTTTTGATGGGGACGGAGAAATGTTCCGCCTCGCGTCTGAGGCTTACCGAATCCGGTTAGCACATCTCTTTGATATACGACTTGCAGTTCATACGTCAAGCGTTGACCCATTACCGCATCAGATTACCGCAGTCTATGAAGAAATGCTACCGCGTCAACCCTTACGCTATCTACTTGCTGATGATCCGGGCGCAGGCAAAACGATTATGACTGGCTTATATCTCAAGGAACTTCTCGTCCGGGGCGATTTGAAACGTTGCCTGATCGTATGCCCCGGTAGTCTTGTGGAGCAATGGCAGGGCGAACTTGACCAACGATTCCACCTCCCCTTTGAAATCCTTACCCGTGAAAGAATTAACAGCTCCCGTACAGGAAATCCGTTCCAAGAACAAAACTTACTTATCTGTAGGCTTGATCAACTCAGCCGAAACGATGATATTCAGGAAAAGTTAAAGCACACAGATTGGGACATTATCGTTTGTGATGAAGCACACAAAATGTCAGCTTCCTTTTTTGGAGGGGACGTACGTGCTACGAAACGTTACCGACTCGGACAACTACTTGGAAAAATCACACGCCACTTTTTATTGTTAACTGCCACACCCCACAACGGTAAAGAAGAAGATTTCCAACTGTTCATGGCGTTACTGGATGCTGATCGGTTTGAGGGACGTTTTCGAGGGGGTGTTAACCCTGTGGACACCTCCGATCTGATGCGCCGAATGGTTAAAGAGGATCTGCTGAAATTTGATGGGACGCGTTTATTCCCAGAACGTTACGCCTCAACTCTCAACTACGAGCTCTCTGAATTAGAAGCACATCTATATGAAGAGGTTACCAATTATGTCCGTGAAGAGATGAACCGTGCTGATAATATTGAAGGGCAACGCGGAAACCGAGTCGGATTTGCTCTCACTATCTTACAACGACGCTTAGCTTCATCGCCAGAGGCAATCTACCGATCTATTCAACGCCGCAGGGAACGCTTAGAGGATAGACTATTGGAAGAGAAGAATAACAGATCTGATACTTCAATCCGCTTAGATACACCAATTGACAGTGATGCGCCAACAGACCTAGAGGAAGTAGACAACTTTTATGATGAAGCGACTGCTGAAGAAGTAGAAACAATAGAGGAAGAAGTCATAGCACAAGCATCAGCTGCCCGAACGATCTCTGAACTTGAAGCGGAGATACAGACACTTATACGTTTAGAAAAATTAGCGCAAGAGGTCCGTAATAGTAATACCGATAAAAAATGGGAAGAACTATCGAATCTTTTACAAAAAGATGGTAATGCCTCTGAATCCGGTAAATTATTTAACGCAGAAGGACACCGTCGTAAACTTATTATCTTCACTGAACATCGCGATACGCTTCAATACCTAACTGATAAAATTCAAACGTTGATAGGTCGTCCCGAAGCCGTTGTCACGATTTATGGCAGTATGCAACGGAAAAAACGTCAAGAAGCACAAGAAGCATTTACACAGGACCCGAATGTGCAAATCCTAATCGCTACCGATGCCGCTGGTGAGGGTATAAACCTGCAACGGGCACACCTGATGGTAAACTATGACCTACCGTGGAACCCAAACCGCATTGAACAAAGATTTGGGAGGATTCACAGAATTGGGCAGACTGAGGTGTGCCATCTCTGGAATCTCGTTGCACCAAAAACGCGAGAGGGAGAAGTGTTCAACACCTTACTTCACAAACTTAATCAACAGCGCAGCTCCTTAGGGGGTGCTGTTTTTGATGTGCTAGGGAAATGTTTTACCGATGAACCGCTGAGGAGACTTCTCATTCGAGCAATCCGAGAAGGAGACGACCCGAAAGTTAAAGCACGATTAACGGAGGTAATTGACGGTGCATTAGACCATGATCATATCCAAGGCTTAATCAGAGAAAATAGTTTGGTTCATGGAACAATTGATACCAGTCGTCTCAACGATATCCGTGAAGATATGGAGCGTGCGGAAGCAAAACGTTTGCAACCACACTTTATCGCTTCATTCTTCCGTGAAGCGTTCACACAACTCGGTGGGACACTACGTGAACGCGAGTCTAAACGTTATGAAATCCGCAACGTTCCCGCGATAATCCGTAAACGAGACGTTGCAATTGGTGTCGGCACACCAGTCCTAAAACAGTATGAACGTATTACCTTTGAAAAAGATCATATTACTGTTCCGGGGAAACCTTTGGCAGAATTTGTCTGTCCCGGGCATTCACTGCTTGATGCAACAATTGATTTAGTCTTGGAACAACACCGTCCACTGCTTAAACAGGGAACGGTCTTGGTTGATCCAAATGCAACTAATGATCAGATTCGTGTCCTCTTCTATCTTGAACATGCAATTCAAGATGGACAGACACTTAAAGATGGAAATAGACTAACAGTTTCACGTCAGATGCAGTTCGTAGAAATCTATATGGATGGAACGGTAAATACACCCGGATATGCCCCTTACTTGGATTATCGATCAATCACCGATGAAGAACAATTACAGGTAACTACATTACGCGAAGCAGAATGGCTACAGAACGGTGAGGAATTAGAATCTCGAATTATTGCCCATGCAGCAGAACACCTTATTCCACAACACCTTGACGAAGTAAAGAAACATAAAGATGAATTGGTGGAGAAAACAAGACGAGCGGTTCACGAACGACTTACGAAGGAAATTATTTATTGGGATAACAGAGCAAGCCATTTGAAACGACAAGAGGAAGCAGGAAAACCGATGGCAAAAATCAACGCAGACCAAGCGCAAAGGCGTGCCAATGAGTTAGAGGAACGGCTTGGAAAACGTATGGAAGAATTAGATCAAGAACAGCATATTTCCCCGATGGCACCAATTGTCATTGGGGGTGCACTCATCGTGCCACAAACGCTTTTGGAGACCATCAAAAGCAACACTGACAGTACGGTTCTGATTGCACAAGCAGACCGGGATAGGATTGATAAACTTGCAGTCGCTGTAGTAATGGAAGCGGAACGGAAGATTGGACGTGTACCAGAAGAAATGCCACATCATAACCCAGGCTATGATATTGAGTCAAAAGATCCAATTAATAACAGTCTACTGTTCATTGAAGTAAAAGGGAAATCGCCTGGAGCGACAAGCGTTACCGTTTCTAAAACGCAGATTTTCACTGCTTTCAACAAGCCAAAGAATTTTATTCTTGCTATCGTTGAAGTAGAAGGTGATACAGCGAAAGAACCGCGCTATATCCGTGAGCCGTTTCAAAAAGAACCGGACTTCGGCGCAAACAGCGTCAATTACGATATCAACGAACTCCTTGCACGTTCAGAAACACCAAATTAGGAAAAATGGAGTCTAATTGATTTAAGGATATGAGGAATCATGGCAAACGTTCAGACATACTTCAATAAGTTTGATAAAAAGATCAGAAGAAGTTACAATGACAATAGCATTCTGAGAGAAAAGAGAGATTTACTTGTAGACGATTTACGTGTGGGGTTGCGAAGATACTTCCAAGACTATAATATTAGAACACCAAGATTTGAAACATTCAATCAAGGTAGTTATGCTATTGGTACAGGTATTGAACCCCTCCGCGGTGAAGATTATGATATTGATGTCGGATTAATCTTCCATCTTTCAAAGAATGACTATTCTTCTGTTCAAGTTAAGCAATGGGTTCATGATGCTTTGCAATCTGGTAATCGGTCAGTGGAATTCAAACGTCCTTGTGTGAGAGTTCAGTATCATCGTGCAGGTAGTGAAGTTTATCAGGTAGATTTAGCAGTTTATTCAGAAAGTCCCTCTACTTGGGATAATCAAATGTATCTGGCGAAAGGTTTTCCGGGATCCGAACCAGAAAATCGTATTTGGGAAGTTGCTGAGCCTAAGAAACTGGTAAAACTCTTTCAGCAAAGATTTCAGTATCAAGGCGACCGAGATCAATTCAGACGAGTCATCCGGTTTTTGAAAAGATGGAAAGACTTTAAATTCCGTGCGGATGGACATGATCGACCAACAGGAATTGCAATAACTGCATGTGCCCTGAATTGGTTTCAAAGTGGTGCCCGGTATAATCCATCTGATGGAAAAAATTACTATGATGATTTAACAGCACTTAAAAATTTGGCTCAGACTATTATATATCAGTTTGCTTGGACGGGTGACATAAGCGTTCAACTACCAGTTACCCCCTACAATGACCTGTTTGAACAAATGAGTAGTAGGCAGATGCAGAACTTCAAAGATAAACTTGAATTGTTTAGAGATACTTTAGGTCAAGTTGAATCAACGGTTCACACTTTGACAGCATGCCAAGTCTTACAAGGTGTCTTTGGCAGCGATTTTCCAACGCAATAATTGGTTTCAAACCTATGAATACGAAAAAGAAATCAAAATCAGAAATTAACACCGTACCACAGCATACTCGCTTGAAATTATGGGTTAAGGCAGCGGGTATGTGTGAGTTTCCTGGATGTGACGAACCTGTTTGGCGGAATAATCTGACGTTAAGGGACGGAAATTTCGGCGAAGTGGCACATATTATCGGATCAAGTAAAGATGGCCCCCGAGGGAGTGATGAATCAACAGACTTGCAAGTTGCTTATTCCAATCTTATGCTTTTGTGCCAACGATGTCATAAGGAAATTGACGACGATACAGATAGATACTCTGTAGAGTTACTGCGGCAGTGGAAACAAGAGCATGAAGAAAGAATAGAGATTCAGATAAGCCATTCAGGAGATATTTACAAGTCCACGGTTGTGCTATTCACGGTAAAAATCAAAGACAGAATTACGCCAATTAATCGTGCAGCATATCGCAATGCTATGTTCCCTAAGTATCCTGTTGATGAAGGAATAAAGATAGACAATCAGGATTTCGATCGGAATGGTGATGAATCGGAATGGGAGGCGTATGCCAGAGTTATAGATAGAAAAATTAAATCGCGTGTTGAGGAAGGAATAGACGAAAACAGGGTTAAACATATCTCAGTATTTGCCATTGGACCTATGCCATTGCTTATGTTTCTGGGTAAATGTATCGGAGACACCATTCCGACTGATATATACCAAAGCCATAGAAACATAAAAGATACAAGCAAAACATGGTCATGGCATGCAGAAGAAGGGGAGGTACATACCTCTTACACAGTGAAACGCATTAAGATAGCAGAAAAGAGTGAAAACGTTGCAATCGTGTTAGCCCTAAGCGATACAATAGAGAAGGACAAATATGCTAACTTCGTTGACGATACTTTTAGCATTTACGAGATAACAATTGGAGAACCGTCTCCACATTTCTTGAAAAATGCAAAGCAGCTTGAGCATTTCAGCTATGAATATCGGAAGTTGTTGAATCAAATTCAAGCCACGCATGGACATCGCTGCAAAATTTATATTTTATCGGCAGTACCTATATCAGTTGCAGTTGAATGCGGGCGGGTACTATTTCCGACAAAAGACCCTGATATTTTTGCATGTGAATATTATGGTCAGAGTGGATTTAGGAAGGTTTTGAAAATAAATTGATTTTGATGGGCTTCAGCAGCCAACTATTTACCCAGGAATGAAAATATGTCCAGAGAACGTCTTGCCAGAATTTTATCTGATTCTGATTTACATGAAATGCTAAAGTATAGCAAGGAATTGATTTTAAAAATAGACGAAACTATTGTCGGAACTCCACTCCCTATAGAGTCTTATGATATCTACATCCGTAAAGTCCTTTCAATGCTTGCATCTGAATCTAAATGAAATATATACTGCTTGTTGCAAAAATAAAAGGCACTTTCACAATTCCCGCTTTTATGTTATGATATGCAAAAATAAACAAAGGAAACACCATGTCTGACCGCAAAAAACTCATTGAAGTAGCATTACCATTAGAAGATATCAACCGCGAAGCAGTACGCGAGAAATCTGGTCGGCCTGCCCGTGGACATCCCACCACGCTGCACCTCTGGTGGGCACGGCGACCATTGAAAGCATGTCGGGCAATACTATTCGCTTCGCTTGTTGATGATCCTTCAAGTCGCCCTGACAAATTTCCAACCGAATTAGAACAGAATCGTGAAAGGAAACGACTTTTCCGTATTATTGAACAAATAATTAAGTGGAAAAATACTGATAATGAACATCTTCTAGCAGAGGCGCGGAACGAGATTCTCAAGTCAACAAATGGGAATCCGCCACCAGTGTTAGATCCATTCTGTGGTGCTGGATCAATTCCTCTTGAAGCACAACGTCTTGGTTTAGAGGTACATGCTAGCGATCTCAATCCTATTGCTGTGTTAATCACCAAAGCAATGATCGAAATTCCTAAGCAATTTGCAGGACGACCTCCAGTCAACCCTGAAGTACCAAATAACTCACTGCAGAACCAGACCTGGAATGGTGCCTCTGGATTGGCGGAAGACATCCGTTATTACGGAGAGTGGATGCGGAACGAAGCAGAAGAGAGGATCGGACATCTCTACCCGAAAGTGAAAGTTCCGATGGAACAGGGGGGCGGTGAAGCAACTGTCATTGCATGGATTTGGGCACGGAGGGTGAAATGTCATAATCCTGTTTGTGAGTCCAGGATTCCACTTGTCACCTCTTTTTGGCTATCAAAGAAAAAAGGGAGAAAAGCATGGATCGAACCGTTGGTGGATAAAGCAAGTAAGGAAGTACAATTTAAGGTAAAAATGGGAGAAGGTGCGCCTCCTGAACCTACGAAAATAGGCAGAGGTGCTCGTTTTCGTTGCCTTGTGTGTCATCAAGATAACCCCGAAGAACACGTCAAAAATGAAAGTATCGCAGGGCACATAGATGCACAACTGATGGCAATTGTTGCTGATGGAGAAGATGGACGAATTTATCTTTCACCCTCGGAAGACCACGTAAAAATTGCAGAATCTGCCAAGCCTGCTTGGACACCTGAAGTCGAAATGAACCGTGATACAACAACTTTAGTCAGTGGACGAGGGTATGGTTTTTTTACCTGGGCAGATCTGTTTACACAACGACAGCTGACTGCTCTGTCTACCTTTACCGATTTGTTGGACGAAGTGAAAGTACAAGTCGTAGCAGATGCAAGCAAAGCAAATTGTGAAGAATTAGAAACTTATGCTGGTGCCATATTGACATATCTAGCATTCGCAATTGACAGAGTAGCAATGACTTGTAATACATTCGCAAGGTGGAATTCAAAAGGTCAAAAAGTACAGCCAGCTTTTGGAAAACAATCTTTAGCAATGATATGGGACTTTGCAGATGCTAATGTTTTTGGATCTGCAACGGGGAATCTGTCCGGAGCTATAGAGCTCGCGATTGATCCTCTTCCATTCTTAGGCAATGGTCAGATTGGTTTCACAAATCAATCTGATGCGGCTTCAATACATGTGGAAAGCAATCATTTTCTCATTTCCACAGACCCACCTTACTACAATAACGTTAGCTACGCAGACTTATCGGACTTCTTTTACATTTGGCTACGCCGAAGTTTAAGACATATCTACCCTAACTTGTTTAACCTAATGCTCGTGCCTAAAACTGAAGAGCTTGTCGCTGATCCTCATCGCTTTGGTGGAAATAGATCAAAAGCAGACAAACACTTTTTGACAGGTTTGAGTAAAGCCTTTTATCTCATGCGAACTCACGCTCATCCTGAGTATCCGATGACTGTCTACTATGCTTTTAAACAATCTGAAAAAGATAATAAAGATGGAGGTATTTCTTCAACAGGATGGGAGACCATGCTTGAAGGATTACTTGAAGCCGGTTTTCATATTACGGGGACGCTACCGATCCGGACAGAAGCACAAACTCGTCAAGTGGCAATGGATACTAATGCTCTTGCATCTTCAATTGTCCTCGTATGCCGCCCGCGTCCCGATGATGCAAGTGTGATAACCCGCCGTGAATTTATTTCAGAGCTTCGGAGTAAACTCCCCACCGCACTCCGACACTTACAGCAAGGCAATATTGCCCCTGTTGATCTTGCACAAGCAGCAATTGGCCCTGGCATGGCAGTCTACTCTCAATATAACAAAGTCCTTGAAGCAGATGGAACTCCAATGCGTGTCCGTCCTGCGCTGGAAATCATCAACGATGAACTTGATACTTATTTTACCGAACAAGAGGGTGATCTTGATACTGATACCCGTTTCTGTGTTTCATGGTTTGAACAGTACGGTATGGGAGAAGGGGGTTATGGTGAAGCTGATGTACTTGCGCGTGCTAGAGACACAAGCGTAGAAGGTATAGCAGAATCCGGCATCCTTCACGCCCGCGCTGGAAGAGTCCGTTTACTTACCCGGGACGAGTATACAGAAGAATGGGATCCATCTTCAGATAGTGATCTCAATACATGGAAATGCACACAGTACTTAATTCGCTCACTTGACCAGGGTGGTGAAACGGAAACGGCAAAGTTAGTGTATCAACTGGGAAGTGAACAGAGTGAGAATGCACGTGCATTAGCTTACCGACTATACGCCATCTGTGACCGAAATGGATGGGCACAAGAGGCGATTTCTTACAACACTCTTGTCACCTCCTGGGCAAATATTCAGGAGGAACGTAAGGATATAGCTGAACAGCCTGAACAACAAGAACTTTTACCTTAGGAATCTTGAAATAAATACAGTTATTTCAATAGAGAACTTGAAATTGGAGGTATACTGTGGCACTAAAACCGTGGAGAGAAGTTGTCACCCCACATCCAGACGTCGCCGAAAACCGTTACCATAATGCGGAGTTTGCTGTTAACTTAGCAGAGGTCGTTAAAGGGACAGCTGACACAGAATATCAGGATCCGATAGAATTTTTTGATCGCACATACTTAACAGATTGCATGGGACAACTCCTTACCTCCGCTGTTGAACGATTAGCTGGTAACGGGGGAGAACCGATCATCCAGCTAAAAACAGCGTTTGGTGGAGGTAAAACACATAGCATGTTGGCGTTATACCATCTTCTCAGTGGTAAGGTTACACCTGACCAGATGGAAGGGGTAGAACACATCCTCAGTGCTGCACAGGTGAGTGAAGTTCCTGATGCACGGATCGCTGTTATTGTAGGAACAGACCTCAATCCGACCGTGACACGGGATGTCAATGGCGTTATTGTTCGGACGCTTTGGGGTGATATTGCTGCACAACTCGGTGGGCAAGAGGGTTATGCGATTGTTAAAGAGGCGGATGAGAAAAGCGTTGGTCCCGGTGCTAACGATTTAACAACACTTCTCAACGAATTTGGGCCCGCTGTCATTCTCATTGATGAATTGGTGGCTTATGCGCGCAACATCTACGTTAATAACGACTTACCTGCAGGCACATTTGACTCTAATTTGACCTTTTTTCAGTCTTTAACGGAAGCTGTCAAACGTTCGGATCATAGCCAACTCATCGCATCCATACCGGAGTCTGATATTGAAATCGGAGGCGATGCTGGGCAAGCAACGTTAGCGCGAATTGAAGCGATTGTCGGAAGACTGGAAAATATATGGAGACCTGTTGGTGCTAACGAAGGATTTGAGATTGTTCGACGACGACTCTTCTCACAAGTGAAAGACACAGCCGCACGCGATGCGGTATGTCGTGCATTTATCAAGTTATACGATGACAATCCTTCCGATTTTCCCTCTGAATGCCGCGAAACAACTTATCTTGATAGACTCCGTCAAGCGTATCCGATACACCCGGAACTCTTTGACAGACTTTATGACGACTGGTCACCGCTTGATACTTTTCAGAAAACCCGCGGTGTGTTGCGTCTCATGGCAGCAGTCATTCATCACTTATGGGTGAACAATGATCGTTCAGGGCTGATTTTACCGGGTTCAATTCCATTAAATTCTCGGAATGTTCGGGAAGAATTGCTGCGTTATCTCGCTGATGGGTGGAACGCTGTTGTAGACAAAGACGTTGATGGACCAAATTCTGAAACACGCGCAATTGACGAAGGAAACACACGTTTTGGCAAACACGCTGCAGCACAAAACGTTGCCCGGGCAATCTTCATGGGCAGCGCACCGCATGCAAGCGATCAAAATGTGCGCGGTATTGAGGAGATACGGATTAATCTCGGCGTTGCACACCCCGATGAGTCTGTCTCTGTGTTTAATGATGCCAAGAAACACTTGGAAAATCGACTAACACACCTTTACTCCCGTGCCCAACGATACTGGTATGACACACATCCTAACCTGCGCAGAACAATGGAAGATCGCGCTGCAAAATTAGAACCTGAGAAGGTGGAAGCGGCGATTATCCGTCGCTTACGACAGGTCCGGGACCGAGGCGATTTTAAGGCTGTCCACATTTGTCCCACATCAACCGACGTGCCAGATGAATCAGAAACAAGGTTGGTAATTCTATCACCTGCAAGTGGACATAAAACAAGACAGCAAAGTTCAGATGCAATCAGAGCTGCAACAGAGGTTTTAAGCAAACGCGGTGATAGCCCAAGAACCTACAGCAACATGCTTATCTTCGTCGCACTTGATGATGGTGAATGGGAATCGCTTGACAAGGAAACACGTCGATACCTTGCGTGGGAATCAATTGTTCAAGACGCAGAGGCACTGAACCTTGATGCTAATCAACGGCGCGAGGCGAGTGAAGGAAAAAATCAGTGCAACGAAACCGTTGGTATGCGACTCAACGATGCATATAGATGGCTGCTTGTGCCAACACAAGAAGGCACAGAACCAGTAGAATGGGAAATTATCCGCATCTCCGGTGCTGAGGAGAATCCGGTAACCAAAGCCGTAAAGAAAGTCCGAAGTGATGAGCAGTTAATTACCAAATGGTCCCCGGCACTACTAAAAATGGAACTGGATCGTTGGCTATGGAAAGAAGACGAACCTCATGTGAGTCTCAAGCGCGTGTGGGATTGTCTTGCGACGTATCTGTATATGCCGCGTCTACGTGATTCTGATGTTCTACTTGATACTGTCAGAGAGGGGCTTAAAACAACGGAATGGTTCGGATACGCAGATAACGTTGATGACGATGGTAAATATAAGGGACTGCAATTCGGTAGAGTCAGTAGTTCTATATATATCAATGAGGGGAGTGTGTTGATAAAGCCAGCCGTGGCAGCAGCACAACTTGAAACAGAACAAGCAACTGATGAATCAAAAGGTGAACAAAGTATAAAAGAAGCTAACAAAGGTCAACGCGATCAAGGTTCTACTGATCCAAAAGGTGAAACAGATGATAAAACTGGAACGGGTCCTACCAAAACTGTCCCTCCGAAACGTTTTTACGGCACAGTTTCTCTTAATCCGATACGAGCAGCCAGAGATGCTCAAAATGTTATAGACGAAGTAGTGAAGCATCTTACCAGTCTCACAGGAGCAAAAGTTGAAATAACAATGGATATTCAAGCCAATGTGCCGGATGGAGTGCCAGAAAATGTAGTTGTTACTGTGTCGGAGAATTGTAAAACCTTGAAGTTTACTACTCAAGGGTTTGAGGAAGAATAGTCGGGTTTCCGATAGCAGTAGACAGAACTGAAAAAACAGGTCGTCCCGCCAATCTACCGCGTTTGAAACTCGCTGACTTGTTAGCACAGGAACCTGAGAATGCAACTTCAGGTGAAATAGACACCGGACCAGCAGTAGGTCATGAAGTGTGGTAGCAGCAACTCATTACAATCCAATTTAC
>CAZURU010000053.1:0-933 GCA_964623585.1 uncultured bacterium | reverse complement strand
TGTGCAAGGAGATGTAATAGGTTATCATTTTTTTCTTGACATTTACATTTTGGCATAGTAAAATGTTCTTAGTTTTATGTTGGAAGAGCAATTTGAATACAATAGATCCAGTTTTTGCACTTTTTCTTGACACATAGAATTGTTACGTCGTATAATATTGATACAATTTTATATTTCATAGAATAATTGATTGTAAACTTGTGGTTTTTGCAGATTTTCTTCGTACGAATGCCGTAATTTGTTATCCTTATCGTTAGTTTTACGTTAAAGTAGATCATAATTGTTAATGATGCGCTGTTTAACCTATAGACTTCAAGAATATTTTTACGAAATATGTAGAAATTTAAGAGAAAATTATGTTAGACGAAAGACAATACGTTAATTATAGTTCGCTGATGGCAGCTACAAATGAATTTATAAGTATCTCTGAGAGGACAAGCAGATCGCCTTTTGGAGGTGATATGTTGCACAAGATACCACTTACACCACATGTACCGACACATGAGAACGTTTATGAATTTGGAAATGTAGGCGAAAATGTTAGTGGTTTCAGTCGGTATAAAGCTCGAAGACAGGCACCACCTAAACTTGATAATTCTGATTCAATGTCGCCACTTCGTAAAACGGATGGATTTTCACAATTGCTTGTAGTGGCCATTGACGCGATAGTTGAAGGAACTGATGGCAAATGTTTATCCATATTGACAAAAGACAGTTATTCAAACTTTTGTGCTGCCCGAGATAAATTAATTGGTATTATTGGTGAGGATAAAAACCCGCTTTTCCTGCTATTGATACGCTTCATTGAAAATATCATTGAGAGGTATGAATATGAAGAGGCACCTAATATGACTATTTTGAATTATGTTGATGCGAAATGGGAAGCAGCGATGCAGCTCCCCGAACGTGGTCCCGAACTTACATATAGCTATG
>CAZURU010000052.1:7335-18602 GCA_964623585.1 uncultured bacterium | reverse complement strand
AGATTAAATAATTAATTCGGTAATTGTCTGTTCACATGATGCAGGTTCACTCCCCGCTGGCGAGGTTTCCTAACCTCGCCACATTGCCAAAAGTATTATTTTATCTTCATGAGTGTGCCTACTACTATTAACGAAAGTCTGGTAAGTTATAAAAGACTTTTCTACCAGCAAAAATGGCACTGTCATCAAGTTCCTCTTCAATACGAAGGAGTTGATTATATTTGGCTACACGGTCAGTACGGGATAACGATCCCGTTTTTATCTGCCCTGCATTTGTTGCAACGACAAGGTCTGATATTGTGGTATCCGCAGTTTCCCCTGAACGGTGTGAAACGACTGCAGTATAGTTGAATCGTTTCGCAAGTTCAATGGCATCAAGTGTTTCTGTCAAAGTACCGATCTGATTAACTTTAATAAGTATAGAGTTTCCGATCTGTTCATCAATACCTTGTTGTAAACGTGTGGTATTTGTCACAAAAAGGTCATCTCCTACGAGCTGTACTTTATCTCCGATTGCCTCGGTGAGTTTTTTCCATCCTTCCCAGTCGTTTTCATCCAAACCATCTTCAATAGAGATGATAGGGTATTTTTCACATAGTTCTGAATAGAATTCTACCATATCATCTGATGATTTTTTAGTTCTCTCTTCTGCCTCTAAGATGTATGTGTCTGTTTCACGGTTGTAGAACTCACTTGATGCGGCATCTAACGCGAGTAATACATCCTGTCCTGGTGTATAATTTGCCCGCTCAATCGCTTCAATGATGACTGAGATAGCTTCTTCATTGGAGGCTAAATCAGGTGCGAAACCCCCTTCGTCTCCTACTGCAGTATTGCAATTTCGCGCGTGTAGGACAGCTTTGAGACTATGAAAGATCTCAGCACCCATTCGTAGTGCTTCGGAAAAGAGATTTGCCCCTACTGGCATCACCATGAATTCTTGGATGTCAACGTTGTTGTCTGCATGTGACCCTCCATTTAGGATATTCATCATGGGTAGTGGCAGCTCTTTAGCATTTGTTCCACCGATGTACCGATAAAGTGGCAGGTCGAGTTCAGCGGCAGCTGCTTTTGCAACGGCAAGTGATACACCTAAAATCGCATTAGCACCGAGATTGCTTTTGTTCTCAGTGCCATCAATTTCACACATTATTGAGTCAATCTCATTCTGAGCGAAGGCTTCATACTCTACAAGTGCATCTGCAATTTTTCCGTTGACGTTATCAACAGCCTCTAAAACCCCTTTGCCGAGGTAGCGATCCGAGACCCTATCGCGTAGTTCTACTGCTTCGTGTTCACCTGTAGATGCCCCTGATGGCACTGCAGCACGCCCAAATGCTCCTGATGCTAATTTAACGTCTACTTCAACTGTAGGGTTACCTCGTGAATCGAGGATTTCCCGGGCATTGATATCTATTATTTCAGACAAGTTTCTTCTCCTTTAGAATTATAGTGTTCATCTTTGATACAATCATTCTGTTTATGCCTCAATGACGACATCTGCAAGTAGGTATGCTGACGTCACAAAAACAAGGCTTGATACGATTAGCATAGTCAGCCAAAAAGGCTCTTCCATTGCGCTAGTAGTTAGTATAGAAACGGTGCACTTCGCTCCACTCATTATGATAGGTATCACCAAAGGTAGTAGGATAACAGAGAGCAAACTTTCACCACCGCTTGTAGTTGTTGACATCCCTGCCAATAGCACCCCAACTGCACAGAATCCAATTGTACCGATACTCAATATACCGAACAGTGTCAGCAGCATTCCAATTGTTACTGCATGAAACAGGTCGAAGAATTGAAGCGTAATAGGCGTTATGATAACTTCCAGGCTCATGAGGAGAACAACATTGCTTATAACTTTAGACAGATAAACGTTGCTTGCCTCAACACCTGTGAGTCTTATGCCGTGTAATGCTCCGTGTGTCCGTTCTAATGCAAAAGATCTATTCAGAGTGATGATTCCTGCAAATACAAACGTTGCCCAAAGGACACTTGCAACTAACTTTGCACGATCACTGTTCTCAGAAGGGAATACTTGTCCGTAAGCGAACGCAAATATAAGAACAACAAGTATACTGAAAACGAAAATCAACACCAACGTTTCTTTTGAACGAAATTGTAGTTTAAAGTCTTTACGAGTCAACGCGGCAATCTGTCGGAGTGCCTTCATGTCTATCTCAGTTTGCTCCGGTATCTATCAGCCTATCCTGATACTTTTGTAATAACGTATCTTTTGATATAACGTCTTTATCTATGCTTTCTTCTAATGTACCATCTATCATAAAATGAAATCTTGTTCCTATATGATACCCTAATTCTGTATTGTGCGTTGTGATAAGGATTGCTTTTCCTTTCTCCTGCTCCTGTGCGATTCTATCCATCACAAACTGCCTTCCCGATGTATCAAGTCCTGAAAAAGGTTCATCAAGCAAAAGTATTAAGGGATTATGAAGGAGTGCCTTTGCTATCATAAACCGTTGCGTCATACCGCGTGAAAAGATGTGAAGAGGTTCATGTATAAAGCGACTTAACCCCACCTCATTAAGAAGGGTTTTACAACGTGCTTCTAAGTCATTGATGCCATACATCTGTCCAAAGAATTTGAGATTTTCAAACGGTGTAAATGCAGGATAAGCTAAATGTTCATGAATAACGACTCCCATGAGTTGTCGGACTTTTGCATATTCAGCGATTGCGTCTATATTCTCTATATCGATTTTTCCAGAAGTTGGTCTGAGGAGTGTTGCTAATATCTTTATGAGCGTGGTTTTACCCGCACCGTTCGGTCCAAAAATTGCCACGACTTCTCCTGCGTCTATAGTCAGCGAAACATCATTTACAATTTTGCGATATCCGAAATGCTTTGAAATCTGAGAGGTGGTAAGACGGCGCATATAATATGGTAACAGGTGTTATGTGTTGGCAAAAAGAGAGGACAGGTAATAAAACCTGTCCTCTTCACTATCCATTACATCATACGTTGGAGTATAGCTGCACCCTGTTCAGGTGTAACGCCTATTGGCTGACTTACCATCGGACCATCCTTCAGGACAGGTTCCATCTGATCCAGAGAGGGACGACTTGTGTCGTGATAGAATAGACCGAGTTGTGTTTCATGTCCAGTCTTAATCGCTTGTGCCAGAGCAGCGGCTTTATCGGCAGTGTCATGATCTTCAAGTGCGTTGACTCGTTCCTTCCAATAATCGAAGATTTCATCGCCTTTCCATGTTATACATGGACTGATGACGTCAATAAAAGCAAACCCTTTATGTCGCATTCCTTCATACATCAATTCAGCAAGTACTTTTCCTTCAGAACTAAATGCTCTTGCGACATAAGTTGCACCGCCAACAATTGCCATTGCAACGGGATTAAGCGGTGTTTCTATATTACCAAAAGGGGTGCTGTCAGTAATCTCATCCACTTGGGTTGTCGGTGAGGCTTGCCCGACAGTAAGTCCATAGGTCTCATTATTCATCACAAGGTAGAGCAGATCCACATTTTTCCGCATTGTATGCAAGAAATGGTTTCCACCGATACCGTAACCATCACCATCACCTCCTGTCACAACGACGTTTAGGTCGTGATTTGCAAACTTAGCTCCCGTAGCAACGGGGAGTGCACGACCATGCAGTGTATGCATGCCGTAAGTATGGATGAAACCAGGTAGATTGGAGGAACATCCGATACCACTAACGGTGAGATGATCATGTTGTCCTTTTTCAAGTTTCGCGTAGGCGTTTCGTAATGCACTAAGTACGCCAAAATCACCACAACCGCGACACCAATCGGGTTTGGTATCGCCTATGTAATCTTTTGCTGTAGGAGCAGCTTTGATAGGTCTTTCTTTTCTTTCCATCTGATTCATTCTCCTTATTAAACAACTATTTCCTGATACGGTATATAAAGTTCAGACTTACCGATTAGAAGTTCACGAGTTCCATCTACGATATGGTGTGGCATGAAGGGTTCACCATCGTATTTTCGGATATGTCCATTTGCTTTAAAGCCGGTTTCCCCGCGTAAGAAGCGTGCAAATTGACCGGTATAGTTACATTCAACAATGATTGCGTATCTTGTTTTTTCCAATATATCGTTTACAGCATCTTCGTCCATCGGGTATAGCCATTTGAACTGTATATGATTAGTTTTAATCCCTTCTCCATCTAACAATTCTGCTGCTTCAGAGATTACCCCGTGTGTGGATCCCCATCCGATGAGTGTCACTTCCGCGTCTTCAGGTCCTTCAAGTGTCGGTGGTGGAAGTTCTTTAACGATACCATCCATCTTCCGTTGTCGTTTTTCCATGATGTCTCTACGTTTGTGTGGATCGGTATATTCGTCACTAATGAGTCCACCATCTTCATCGTGGTCATCAGTTGCGACCACGTGCATGTGTCCGGGGGTACCTGGGATTGCTCGTGGGGAAATTCCGCTGTCTGTTATCTGGTAACGTAGGTATTCACCTTCTGTCTGTCCTAACCCAGTTATCAACTCCCCACGGTCAATCTGCTGATCCCATTTGATCTGATCAGTGTCAAAGGTTGTATAACCTTCTCCGAGCATTAGGTCTGAGAGGACCATGCCAGGACATTGGTATTTATCGACAAGATTGAAGAGTTCTGGTATGGTATTGAATCCATCAATCAGTCCAGTGGGAGCGACTACGATTTTTGGGAAATCACCTTGGCTTGCGCCGAGTATCTGCCAAAGGTCTCCCTGTTCAGTCTTAGTTGGCAAACCTGTAGAGGGCCCCCCTCTTTGTACATCAATAACGACGATTGGAATTTCCATCATTGCTGCACTACCGATTGCCTCGGACATGAGTGCGAAACCTCCACCGGAAGTAGCACACATTGCGCGAACCCCAGCGTGTGCTGCACCGATTACCATGTTAATGACGCTGATTTCATCTTCACATTGACGTACCATGATATTGAGGTCACGTGCGTTTTTCGCCATCCAGCGCAGTACACCTGTTGAGGGACTCATTGGATAAGCGGCATAGAATTTCACACCTGCTGCTGCACCTCCCATCGCCATGAGATCATTACCTTGTGCAAAAGCGAGAGGTTTTTCCTGTTTCTCTATTTTGGTATCAAATTGTGTGAAGTGTTTTGCGGCATGTTCATATCCAGCATTTGCCACTCCAATGTTAGCATCAACAACTACCTGCCCTTTCCTTTTGAGAAGTGCACTGGTAATAACTTCTTCTAACATATCTAAATCCGCATCAACGAGTTGCAGTGCTGCCCCAAGTAGACATGTATTGAGACATGCTCTTTGCAATTTTCTATCTTCAATGTCTTTGGAGAGTTCTTTGTATGGAATGGGACATAATTGGATATCGTCTCGTTCGGGGGGTTGTTTTTTTGCATCATCGCTGTTATAGACAAGTGCACCACCGGGTCTGACGTGTGGTATATGCTTCTCTAAACTGTTTTTATCAAGGGCAATGATAAGGTCAATCTCGTCGCCATGGTTGGCAACTGGTTCTGAACTAATTCGGATGGTAAGGAAAGTATGTCCACCTCGGATAATTGATTGGTATGCACTGTATGAAAAAGTATAAAACCCGTTCCGTGCACACAACTGATTAAAGGTCTTTCCTACTGTAGCTATACCCTGTCCAGGTGTTCCTCCAACGGCGAGTACAAAATCAAACTTTGCCATCTTGACTCCTTTCTAATATGTAGAACAATGTTCAATCTCTGAATAAATTATATTATTATTTTCACCTTCTTATTTCGGTTCGTAATTTTCGTTTTGTACGTTCCTTAATAATCTTCTTTATGTAATTATACCATATTAATATTTCGTTTTCAAGTAATTATTTTTACCGTTTACTTACAAAGACATTTACCTTGCAAATGATCACAAATAGACATATAATTGATTCAAAGTCAGCACCAGCAGATGATCGTTGACAACTTCTGCAAAACGCATTATCATATTGTTTAATAACAAACTCAATCTGATTTGTAAAACCATTCTATCAAAGGAAGCATTTATGAAACATAGAGATGAATTATTGTGGACATTCCCAATATTGGCTATTGCCGCTCTTCTTCTCTTTACCACAATAAAAACCACACAAGCCCAAACTACCCTCCCCGCTGAAGACATTGCAGAAAAAGCGTTAGCAGCGACGGTAAATTTGAAAATGAAGGATAAAAACGGAAAGACCTTAGGCATCGGCAGCGGGTTCTTTGTCAAACCAACCCTAATTGCTACCAACTACCACGTGATTGAAGGTGCAGCAAAAGGTACTGCAAAGTTAGTCGGTAAAGACACGACATACAACATTGAAGGCGTTACAGCAATTGACAAAGAAAATGACCTTATACTATTAGAGGTAACTGCGACTGGTATTAAACCACTTTCTCTTGGAGATAGTGAAAGAGTCCGGATCGGTGAGACGGTTTATGTTGCATGCAATCCGAAAGGAGTGAAAGGCACGTTTTCAGCTGGCGTTATTAGCAGTCGTAGAGATAAGAGCAAGAATGAACGACTGCAGATGACTGCATCGATTTCTCCAGGGAGCAATGGGGGTTCTGTGCTAAACAGTAAAGGTGAAGTTATTGGTATGTCCGTATCTGTCCATAGAACTCTGGATGCACCGAATCTCAACTATGCTATCCCGTCAAAATATCTCAAAAAACTGCTGACGCAGTCAAAGTCAACACAACCTTTCTCACAAGAACAACAATCTATTTCTGCCGAGACCTACATGCTGTGGGGGAATGCAAAGTACGAAATTGAAGATTATGAGAATGCCATTTCAGACTATTACAAAGTGATTCAACTTCAACCTGATGATGCCGAAGCATATAATAATATGGGTCTTGCAAAGTTTGCTTTAGAGCAACACTTTGATGCGATAGCAGATTTTGATATTGCTATCAGACTCAAACCCGATTATGCGCTTGCTTATTCTAATCGTGGCATTGTGAAAGCACAATTGGGAGAATTCGCGGATGCGATTTCTGATTTTGACGCCGCAATTGGATTTGACCGCGAATTGACCTCAGCATACTACAATCGGGGACTTATGTACGCTATGTTGGAACAATTCGCATCTGCCGTTTCTGATTTTAACACGGCTATTCGACTTGATCCTGAATTTGCATCCGCATACATCAATCGTGGGGTTGTGAAGCGCAAATTGGGTAAATACACCGCTGCGATTGCCGATTACGATATTGCTATCCGACTTGAACCGGATGCAGCGGATGCGTATCTTAATCGGGGAACAGCGAAGGAGAGTTTGGGACAACACGTGGCAGCAATTTCAGATTACGACACCGCTATCCGACTCAAACCCGATTATGCAAAAGCATACTACAACCGAGGTGTTTCAAAGGTGCGTTTAGGTAAAAAGTTGGAAGCAAAACGAGATTTCCAAACTGTGTTGCAGATTGCAATAAAATCGGGTAATGAACAACTTAAGGTTAGTGCTGAGAAAGCCCTACGTAAACTCGATGAGTGATAAGGTATAAGAACCAGAAGATCACTTGAATATAGCGGAGGATCTCTATAACCGTTTCGCAAAATAGCGTCAATATCTTCATGTCGTAGTAAAAAAAAAGCTAAAGAATTTTAGATGAAACGTATATAGTAACTAAATACATTTATCTAATATCCTTTATCGGTTCACCTTATTGTTAGGAGGTAAAACCGATGACAGAACAAAGAGGTCCTCATAACAGAGGCAAATGTCCATTCTATGTTGTTCCACAAAATCCGCTTTCTGCGGAATCGTCAATACACCACTGTGCCAATTGTGCCGTAGGCAACAATGCACAGTTGAGGAGTTTTAAAGAGGATTTGCGTCAAATTGCATTATTGACAGTGTTGGAAGAAACACCGAAGTATGACCCAGATCACCCCAGTGGCGCGAGTTATATTACGTTCATAAAGGCACGTGTCTGCACTCGACTCTGGTCAGAACGTAAAAATATATTGCGTCAACGTCCTTTTACACATCAAGAAGGTATAGATGATGACGCTGGTTGTGAGCATAATCCGTTGATTGATAACTTAACCGCACAAGCGCATGCAATAGAGGATGTAGCAGAAACCGTGACACAGCAGATAGAAATTGAAACCTTACGAAAGCACTTGCCGAAATTAATGGATAGACTGACACAAAAGGAACGCACCGTGATTGAAATGAAGTTTTTCCAAGAGTTTAATGGCACGGAGATAGCCGAAATTTTGGAAATGTCAGAAGGACGCGTGAGCCAGATCACCAAATCCGCACTGGAGAAACTTGGCAAAGCATATTTAAGCGCACTTGAAAGAGTACAAGGTAATCCGTACCGTAATACTGAACAATAATCTAACGAATGTCTGTATTTTTTTGAAAATTCTAACGATTAGACTTCTTTATCATTCTCTCATATTCGCTGTAGGGGCCGATCCAATACCAAATAATCCGGTCATCTCTTTCATAGCCTAAAGATCTATAATCATCAGTGATACGGATTGACCAAAGACCGGCAGAGACTTTTTTGAAATGAACAGGACTTACGCATTCCCCTCGCTTGCGGGGGGATAAAGGGGGGTAAATCCTTAAAAATAGAAGGAAATCGAGGATAAAATCCTTTGGGTAAATCCTAATTCAGACAAAAAATGCTACTTAGAAACTTCGTATTGAAATGATAAGTAATACCAATAGAATAAAAATAACGATGCTTATCCACATAATCTGCGGAGCGTCACGCAAACTGTGAAAGTGCTGTGACTGCCACCTCCTCATTTTCATAGTGTTCAAAGAGATTGATCAACCGAGTTTGCACGATCAAGTTTCTGATGTGTCGCCCGACATTGATGATTCCGATGCGTCCTTTTTTGGTGCGTGCTATATTGTATGCGGTAATGAACAACCCCAGTCCCGCACTATCTATCCGACGCACGTTCGCAAAGTTAATCAAGACGCGCGGTGTATACGTCGTGTCAATTTGTTTGATCACTGATTCCCGTAATTTTGGTATAGCGGTGCCGATAATATTCCCATCCGGTTCTAAAATCGCGACACCTTCTTTGAAGCGAGTTGTCGTTGTCATGCATTATCTCCTTGTGATGTGTGTGAATAACAAAAACCCTTTATTATATATATACATTTCACCTGAAATTCTTTAGCTTTTTTTCAGAAAAAGCTAGCGATGACCAAACAAAGAGGTACACATAACAGAGGCAAATGTCCATTCTATGTTGTTCCATAAATCCGATTTCTGAGGAATCGTCAATACATCACTGTGCCGATTGTGCCGTAGACAACAATATACAGTTGAGGCGTTTTAAGGAGGATTTGCGTCAGATTACGTTTTTGACGGTGTTGGAAGGACGCGTGAGCCAGATCACCAATAATCATCAGTGATATGGATTGACTAAAGACCGGCAGAGACTTTTTTGAAACGAAGTGATGAATATAAAGGATTGGCTCATGTAAAAAGTATGTGCATTTTTTGTTTAGTTGTGCTATAGTATAATTTATGGATTTTCCAATACTTTCTCTAATTGACGAAGAACAAGCAGAGAAATGGCTACTAAACCATTTCCATCCCCAAGGTTTACACTGTCCACATTGTGATGCAAGCGTGGAGGAGGCACGCGAATTCCGAACAACAGAAACAAGTTGTTTGCAAGTTTACCGCTGTCGTGAATGTGATGGTGTCTATAACTTATACCAATTTTAATTATTTATATTCCATTCTTCCGTAGGTTGGGTTGGGGAACGAAATCCAACCTCTTGACCCATTATAGAGCAATACATGTCGCCAGTTAATATTTTATTGGCGTGCCTCTACACGACCTACGCAAATGGTATATTATACCATTTCTAAATGAAAATGCCTATTTCTTTTTCCGAGGTGTTCTACGCAAGCGTTGAATGGGTTCAGGTGGTGGTGGTGGAGGTGTAACAACCTTCCAGAAAAGGGGTAAGTATGTCCTCCAATCGGTTAGAACCTGCTGGGCCCGACGGCTTTCAGTCAACTCAAGATGTTTCTGTATAAGTCCCATCAATGTATCTTCGTCAACATCATCGCTTATACGTTCTAACTTTATTATCTGCGGATTGATTTTTGTATCAAATTGTATCTTTTCGTCAAGCACGTAAGCGATCCCGCCAGTCATACCAGCACCGAAGTTTCGTCCAGTTTCTCCTAAAATCACGACAGTACCGCCTGTCATGTATTCACATCCATGATCTCCCACACCTTCTACAACGGAAGTAGCGCCGCTGTTCCGAACACAGAAACGTTCACCTGCTCTACCCGCAGCAAATAGAAATCCATTTGTCGCCCCATACAGTACGGTATTGCCGATGATCGTATTTTCGTGGGGTTCAAAACGGGCATCAGGAGAAGGTTTAATCACAAGTTCACCGCCTGCCATGCCTTTACCGACATAGTCATTCGCCTCACCTGTCAAAACTAGCTGGATACCGCTGATACAGAATGCGCCGAAACTCTGTCCTGCGCTCCCTGTAAAATAGCATCGGATGGTTTCCTTCGGCAAAGGTGTGTCTCCATGTCGATAGGCAATTTCACCAGATAACTTAGCCCCTACTGTCCGATGTGTATTACGTATAGGATATGAAAGTTGTATCGGTTCTTTGTCAGAAATTGCTGTCTCGGCATCTCTCAATATTTGGTCATCTAAAGGTGTATCAACTCGGTCATTACGTTCCTGTAGATGATAACGTGGACTGTTTCCCGTTGGATCAGCAGCGTTAAGGATCTCACTTAAATCCAACGTAGATGCTTTTGGATATTCTGTCAAGTCAGCCAACTCTAACAGTTCTGGACGACCAATCACATCGTTTAAAGTACGATGGCCGAGGTCTGCTAAAATTGCCCTTACTTCATTCGCTACCCCGAGCATAATATTAACCACCATTTCAGGTGTACCGGGATATTTAGCTCGCAATGCGGGGTCTTGTGTCGCTACACCGACAGGGCATGTATTCAAATGGCATTGACGTGCCCTTATACAGCCTGTCGCTACCATGGCAGTTGTCCCGAATCCGTATTCTTCAGCACCTAACATTGCAGCAATGACGATATCTCTTCCTGACCGCATACCCCCATCAACTCTCAACACGACTCGATCGCGTAGATCATTTTCTACCAACCGATGCTGTGTTTCTGCAAGACCGAGTTCCCACGGAGTGCCTGCGTTTTTGATTGAACTTAACGGTGACGCGCCGGTGCCTCCTTCATGGCCACTAATCTGGATCACATCTGCGTACCCTT
>CAZURU010000052.1:0-7325 GCA_964623585.1 uncultured bacterium | reverse complement strand
TGATGCAATGGTACCAATGAGAAACTCAGACACAAGTTTCACTGCGATTTTCGCTCTGGGATTAACTTGCTTGAGATCGTAAATCAATTGTGCTAAGTCTTCAATCGAATATATATCGTGATGTGGTGGTGGAGAGATTAACGGCACTCCGGGAATGGAGTGTCGGAGCTTAGCAATCTCTAGCGTCACTTTATGTCCAGGGATCTGTCCACCTTCACCAGGTTTTGACCCTTGCGCCATCTTGATTTCTAATTCTTTCGCTGAAGCGAGATATTGCGGGGTTACCCCAAAACGACCAGAAGCGACCTGTTTTATTGCACTGGATGCCAAGTCTCCATTCGGCTTTTCAACAAAACGAGCACTGTTTTCACCCCCTTCCCCGCTCCCTGACTTAGCACCGAGGCGGTTCATCGCGATTGCTAAGGTTTCGTGTGTTTCGCGGCTTAACGCGCCAAAAGACATGCTTCCTGTGGTAAAACGGCGAACGATATCCTCTGCGGGTTCTACATCATCTATCGGGATAGGTGTGCCGGCTTTAAAGGCGAGCAAATCTCTTAGGCTAAATGGTTCACCCTCTTCAACTGCCTCAACATATTCCGTATAGTCTTCAGTTTCACCACTCTTAACAAACTTGTGCATTGCTTTGAAAACTGTCGGATTAAAAGCGTGAAATTCTCCATGTCTACGAAATCTGAAATAGCCTGCTTCCTGAAGAGATCGCTTTTTGTCTTCTCCACCAAAAGCTTTTGTGTGGAAATGCAGTGTTTCTGTGGCGATGTGTTCAAAACCGATACCGTTTAGGCGTGATGGGGTTCCAGTAAAGCACTTCTCAATAACGGCGGCGTTGATACCGATTGCCTCAAATATCTGTGCGCCACGGTAACTTGAGACTGTGGAAATCCCCATCTTCGCCATAATCTTCAAAATGCCCTTTTCAACTGCATCCTTATAGTTATTTATTGCCTTTTCAGTTGTAAAACCCTCAAATTCTCCGTTTTCAGCAAGTTGAACAATTGTGGAAAATGCAAGGTAAGGATTGATAGCATCCGCCCCATAACCGAGTAGTACTGCATAGTGATGTTCTTCACGCGGGTCTCCTGCTTCCGCAATTAAACTGACCTGCCGTCTTTTGCCTTCCCGAATTAGATGGTGGTGTACTGCTCCAACTGCCAGCAGCATGGGAATAGGCGCGGAATCGGCATTGACACCTATATCACTTAAAACCAGAAGTGTATTGCCAGCATCAACTGCTTCTAATGCCATTTCACATAAATTCTCAAGGGCATTTTCCAATCCCTGTTTACCGGAGCCAACAGGAAAACAGACAGGAACAGTCTTGAGTTTAAACTCAGACAAGTTCTGAGCTCGTAATGCTTCTAACTCTCTATTTGTTAAAATAGGTGTTTTCAGACGAATTAAATGTGCATGCTTCTCAGTTTCTGTGAGTAAACTGTGTCGTCTGCCGAGATACGTCGTCAGTGACATGACCATGCGTTCTCGGAGTGAATCAATCGCCGGATTCGTAACTTGGGCAAATAACTGTTTGAAATAGTGATAGAGCAAACGGGGGTGTCGTGAGATAACAGCAGGAGGCGTGTCATCTCCCATCGAACCAACCGATTCTTTAGCTTCCATCACCATTGGCTTAATAAAACGTTCTACATCTTCTACCATATACCCAAAAGCTTTTTGTAGTGTTTCCAGATTATCAGGTATAGGGGTTCCGGTTCCCAAGGGGTGTTGATCGAGTTCATCCAACTGTGTACTCTGTTTCAACCAATTTGCATAAGGTTTCCGCTGGGATACCTCCATTTTAATATCTGAATTCTTTAGCAACCTTCCGCGTGTTGTATCAACAGCAATCATCTGTCCTGGGCCTAAGCGTCCCTTTTCCACCACGCGACTTTCATCTAATTCAATAATGCCGACCTCGGACCCCATAACAACGAGTCCATCATCGGTAACTTTATAGCGAGCAGGTCTAAGTCCGTTTCTGTCTAAACTGGCGCCAATTATTTCTCCATCGGTAAAGGCAACAGCAGCCGGTCCATCCCAAGGTTCACTAACGCATGATAAGAATTCATAGCAAGCTTTGATAGCAGGAGGCATATCTGGAATTTGCTCATAAGCCTCAGGCATTAAGCACATCATTGAATGGAGAATGCTCCGTTCAGAATTTGTCAGCAATTCCAAAGCATTGTCTAGGCTCATAGAGTCACTTCCGTGTGGGTTGATGATAGGAACAAGTTTCTTAATATCCTCATCATTCCATACCGGTGAGTTCATTTCTGCTTCACGCGCACGCATCCAGTTCCGATTTCCCATCAATGTATTGATCTCACCATTGTGTGCTAACATGCGGAAGGGTTGAGCAAGGGACCACGTTGAGGAAGTATTCGTGCTATAACGCTGATGGAATACTGCTAAAGCAGCTTCAAAATCAGGGGAACGGAGATCCGAATAAAACATGGTTAACTGCGGAGCCACAAGAAGTCCTTTGTAGACTATTGTCCGGTGCGAAAAAGATGCAATATGACACCCCTCAAGTTTGCTATCCGTAATCCGATGTTCTATTTCCTTGCAGATGAGATAGAGGCGTTGTTCAAACTCGTCGGCGGGTACATGTGTAGGTCTGCCGATAAGTACCTGCTCTATTCGAGGCAAGGTTGAAAGTGCTTTGTCCCCAAGAGCAGATTCATCAATCGGTACTGGACGCCATCCGAGAAGGGGAAAGCCGTAATGTCTTAATATGTCAGCAACGATTTCTCGTCCTTGTTCTTGTGCAATAGGATCAGTTCCCGGCAGGAACATCATACCCACTGCAAGGTCATTGATTAAATCAGGATTTATGCCAAGTTTTTCTAATTCTCTCTTAAATAATTTTTCTGGTATCTGTGTTAGGATACCTGCCCCATCGCCAGTTTTAGCATCAGCTGCCACCGCACCACGGTGTGTTAGATTCGTTACTGCTTGAATTGCCATTTCCAATATAGCATGACTTTTACTCCCAGAACAGTTTGCGATAAATCCTACTCCACAAGCATCCTTCTCATATAAGTGTTCATACATTTGCAATCTAATACTCCAAGTAAAATAAGTGTTAGGTATCCGTTATGTAAATACATCATCAGTCTAAAATATATAAATGGAGAAAAAAATAATTTCGGATACCGAGTCTATCTAATACGTATAGGCGTTTTTGCCTTTATTTTCTGAATTTGATAATTTCTTATTAGAATAGACAATGCATTACTGTCTTCCTTCTAAGACATTAAAATAGGCATCTAATCCTTGCCGAAATTCTTCGGGTAGCACGCGACCTGCCTTTCCAGTTGCCTGTTTTGGCGAACGTTTCTCAATGAAAGCTGTCCCACTGTCATCACCCGTGCCTTTAAGCCTTAGGGCAGAAAGGATTGATGCTAATCCTTTTGCGCTACCGCCACCACCTGGCGTGTTCCCTCCGCCACCACCGCTTGGGGTATTTGGTTCACGTTTGACTGCCAGCAATATCTCAATGGCTTCAGAGATAGCTGCGATAGCTTCGTTACCAGTTTCTGGTCTTGCCAGAATAGATTCTGCTTCATCCATGACTACAGCGGCCTTTGCCACCTTAGCTAGTTCCTGTTGTATAAATCCTGTATTTGCTTCGGGCAGTAGCCGTATTTCATTTGCGATTTCTCGAGTTTCCTCTGCAAGGTCATACTGTGTATCGCTTAAAGATTCACTACGTTCATAATACTTGTCTGCGTTCAGGACTTTCCTTGCTTGTTCGGTCTCACGTGTCTCTTCACGGAGTTGTATTTCTCTGTTTATGACGCGTAATACTCTCACGATGAGTTCTGGGGGTAGATTAGGAACTTCATTTATTCCGCCATCTCCATCACTAGGAGGTGGCGGGAGTAATGGGTCAACAAGTTGTTCTGCCCACCGATCCAGTGTATCCGCCCAATATTCCGCCTCAATCGTTGATTGACCGATAAAATTCCTATTGATCGACTTCACCAATTCCGACATCTGTTTTGAAATAGACGAATCTTCCATTTCCGATAGAACTCGTAGATAATTCTCATTAGGTCGCCTGTCGATGTATGCGGACATATCCTGCATAAGAGTAGATACATTTTTTAACTCGGCATCCTCAAGTGATGCGAGACGTTCACGATCAATTTCGTTATCTGTTGCGCCCTTTGCTAAACCGAATGTATCTAATTTATTCAGGTCTACTGCTATCTCAATCTGCTTACGAGATGCAGCTTTCAAACGTTTGACGAATGTGCTATTTTCAAAAGCAACAAGTAGTTTTTTAATCTCATCAGAGAATTTAGCAAAATCATCAAGCAGGTCTTGTTGTATTTCAAACGCTTCATCAACCAATTCATCTGCTTGAGGGGTTGTTGCATCTTCCTCTTGTTGTGGTTCTTCGTCTTGTGCTTGCTCGTCTTTGTTGCTGCCTTTGAGAGTAGTTTGAGGAATGCCCATTCCTCCGACTATTTTTCAGCCAGGACCTGCTTGCGGATCATCAAGCAGGTTGAATCCAGATTCAATATCCCCAATACCTGGGTAAGGGTTGGTAAACTGATCCCCTTGTTGACCTGATTCTCCTTGAGGAGGCTTGCTTCGGTCTACATTTACGGGATCATTCTCTTTCTCTGAATCATCGCTATCTTCTTCTGCTTCGTTTGCTGTCTCTGACGATTTCTCACCTGTCAGATTGTCAGGACCGTATTTCTCAATATCATCCTCCGATTCGTCAGATTTGCTATTGGAGGATTGAGATTGTCCGGTTTGCATCTTGCTCTGTTGTTGGTTAGAATCGGTCTGTTCTCTAGGTTTTCCATCGGATGTTTGGGATTCTCCACTTGGGGATTGACTCTGTTGTTGATTGACATCACTCGGTTCGCTGGTTTGAGATGTTTGTCCAGGAGCATCAGATGCTTGAGCAAGTAAGTTTGCCACAGAAGGCATTTTCTGTCCAGCAATCTCCTCTAACTTTTCAAGCATATCGCCCCATGATTCAATCTGTTCACCATCAAATTCGCTGTTTTTTGATGCTTCTTGTATCAACGCTTCCCCTGAATCGATTAGACTATCAAGTTTAGCTGCATTCGCTTTTTCTTCTGCGGCTTGATTTTGTAGTTTCTTTCGCTGTGCGGGATCATCAAGTGCCTCTGGTGTCAGACTGTTAAGTTCTTTGTTAATTTGGTGTAGCTGCAGTTCCTTATCGTGAACATCCTTTGCTGCACCAGCCCAAAGTCGCATCTGTCCAATAAGCCATTTGAAGTGTTCTGCAGGTGAAAGCACATGGAGTATGATCTGAGGGGAATGGATACGTCCCCGGTCAGGATAGTAATCTTCAACATAAGCACGCAAACGGAGACTCTGCGGTTTTACATTTTCGCGTCTAGTGGAAAATGTGGCAGTAACATTGAGGTTTTCTGAAGTCGGAGAACCTGACGCTACAGGTTTCTCACCACTTACAGGATCAGGATTTTGAACCGGATTTGGAATCCCTTCCCATTCTAAACCGACCTGTTTCACACCGAAGTCATCGCCTGCCTGTATCTCAAAAGAAAGCACTTCCGATGATACGACAACTTGATTATGTTTTAAATTTTTGATAGCGACTGTCGGTGTAGCATCGTCCTCTAGGTCAAACTGTAATATCTGAGGTGTTTTTGCTGTGAGTCCAAAGTGGTCTCGCCATGTTAGCTGCATCTCCGTAGTCTTTGCGACAGAAATCGGTTCGGTTGTCACAGTGGCTCCATCTACCTTTTGCGGACGGTTATTCAAAGTCGCTTCTGACAGTTCGCGCGTAGTTGTGGCTTCCAACGTGGCGGTGCTACCCTTAACTAAGTTCACAGTACCACCCCGCACATCAGATACTTGCGGTTCTTCACGTTGTAGATATTCAGGCAATTGCACCGTTGCAACAAGTTCTTTTAGTGCGGGTCTTAATTTCGGTTCAACCGGAATAGCACGGCGCGCATCACCTATGCGAAGTTTTATCTTTCCATCCTCTGTTTGTGGTGGTAATTCAAACTTATAGGATGTACCATCCCGTTCGGCAACTATCGGTTTTTGCTTTGAATACTGTGCTTGACCAGATTCTGGCTTCCAGTGCGATTCGTCTTTTAGTTGTGCTTCAACATCAAAAGGCTCAGCATAAGCGACGACACGAAGATCAGGGTTACCCTCCAACTGTGCAAAGGTATATCGTTCCACATTTCTCCACGGAGTCAACCAACGTGCAAGCGAATTACGCGTTGTTGCGGGGATTATCATAGCACCGATAATAATCAAAATTAAGGGTAAACCTACCGCTAATGCCCAACGACGATGCCGTGGATTCGGTACTGCCTGTGAAAGATTGTGTTTTGCCACCTCTTCATCAACTTTGCGCATAGCTGCTGCGACCAACGCAGGGCTTGATGACTGATCAGACCTATTTGATGCAAGTTCTACAATACCAAGGACGTGGTCGCCGAAACGCGGGAACTTATGTTGTAATAACCGAGCAACCCCATCCAACGTCCGATTTCGCCACACCCATTTGTAATACTTCAATGGAAGAAAAACTACCATTCCTACCATCCCAATCAGTAGGATAAGCGTACGCAAAACGTTAGGGGTATCAATCACTCTGTCCAAACCAAACACGATCAAATAAGAGATGATGAGACCAAAAATTGCTGCTAAAGTACCTTCCGCAAGTTTGATTATCCAGACATGTTTTCTATATTTTTCTAATGCTTTTTCCATGCGAGGCGGCAGCGTTACCGCGTTGTCTTTTGGTTGTGTTTGGTTCATAGAAATTCTCCTCTTGAAAGATTTGGATGTTCAATCCATAAAGTTCTCTACAATGCTCGATGTAACCTACTATTAGTATTATATCACATCTAACATCTTTATTGCAACCCAGAATGATATATTTCAGTCAAAATGAACTATCATGCCGTTTATGCTTTAGTCCACTATCAATTGCTGGATTTACGCAGCCCTCGAAAGATCACGAACCAGTTGAAATATATCCTGAATTATTACGAATCAACCAGCCTGTATCGGTGTATACAGTAATACAAAAAAGATATACTGTGGCAATAGGTATTCGCCAATATTTCAACGTGAAAACTTAGACGGTGTCGTCCGTTTTTTATTGCGTTATCGTTCTGATGTTGCTATGATAGTTGTAATCAATGATTTCTTTTGTCAACTAATGTATAAAAGACATTAGAAATTCACGGGTGCGCGTGGGTTATGTCGGAGGTGCTTAATTAGACATTATAATGAATTAATAACAGGAGTTTCATAGTCAGGAGTTTCATAGT
>CAZURU010000051.1:0-18764 GCA_964623585.1 uncultured bacterium | reverse complement strand
CGAATCGCGACCAACTTATACCATCTTTATCACTCCCCCGTGTCAAGACATGTTATACCAATTTAAATTATTATTCTTCCATTCTTCCGTAGGTCGGGTTGAGCAAAGCGAAACCCGACATGTTAGACACAATCATCACGTGACAGGTTTCATTCCTCTACCCGACCTACAGTTTATTTAGACTGTACTATCCAATAGTGTTCTATAAGATTTGGATTAGTTGTTTTCTGCACCGTTATCAATCCAATCAATGAAAAATTGGATTTGCTCTGCGGTTAGGGGTGTATGTCCAGTGGGAGGCATTCCCCCGCTATCAATACGTTGGACAACAAGGCTGGCTTTACCATCGTCCGCAATAAACGCAGGACCGCTTACCCCACCATCTTTGAAACTTGTATACTCTGTTAGGTCAAGCCCTCCAGCTGCGGGTGGACCTGAATGACAACCTACCAATGCACAACTTTCTGCTAAGATAGGTAGAATATCATTTCTAAAGGTAACAGCGGGGTCTTCTGGTTCAACTGGGTCAGGTGTCGGTACGACAATGACAGGTTCATGGTCATGCGTACTATGATCATCAGTTTGCCCATCCATATCCGTTGGAGTATCACCTTCGACCATATCCGTTGGAGAATCACCTTCGTCACCACAACCCACAATGAAGACAGTGACGAAAAAGAGACTAATAGTAAACATTAAAAGTAAGACAGGGACAAAACGATTTGAGTATTTATTAGACAAAGTTTTTTCCTCCTTGAGTGTATTCTTTAAAAGTAAAGTATTATATTTATAGCATATCACTAATCTGAAAGAATGTCAATTGATATTAATGAGTTTCAACTGGGATCAGCAATTTTTACTAACTGTTTTCCGATATTTCCACCTTTCAGCATACTTATAAATGCTGCGGGTGCTTTCTCAATCCCGCCTTCAGCGATAGTCTCTCGGTATTTCAGTTTTCCCTGTTTGATCCATTCTGCCATCTGTGGAAGAGCCTCAGCATATCTGTCTGCAAATTCAAAAACGAGGAAACCCTCTATTCGTACGCTTTGCGTAATAAGATGCCAAAGGAATCGAGGTCCGGTTTCTGGGTTCTCTAAGTTATACTGTGAAATCTGTCCGCAGATAACCACGCGTCCCTTTACTCTCAGATTTGGAAAGACAGCATCGGTTATGCGTCCACCGACATTGTCAAAATAGACATCAATACCGTCAGGACACAGTTCTGCTAACTTTGCTTGATAGTCGGTGACATTCTTATAGTTGAATCCTGCATCAAAACCGAGTTCATCAACAATGTAATCAATTTTCTCATCTGTTCCAGCAGAACCTACGACACGACACCCTTTGATTTTTGCGATTTGTCCTACAGCAGAGCCAACAGCACCAGCTGCGCCGGACACAAAAACGGTTTCGCCATCTTGAAGTTTGCCGACGTCAAGCAGACCAAAATATGCTGTCAATCCTGGCATCCCCAGAATGCCTATCCCCGTTGATATCGGGGCAAGTGATGGATCGATTTTACGTAATCCATCAGTACCAGAGACTGCATACTCCTGCCATCCAGTATTTGCATTGACGATATCCCCTACCTGATAATGTGGGTGTTTTGACTCAATTACTTCAGAGATCACCCCACCAACCATGACTTCATTGTGCTCAACGTTTGCTGCATAAGAACGTGAAACGTTCATACGCCCCCTCATATACGGGTCAACTGAAAGATATAAAGTCTTTAGTAGCACGTGTCCATCTTCTGGTTTAGGGATGGCAGTCTGAACGAGTTTGAAATCAGTTTCTTTTGGATACCCGACTGGTCGGGCCGCCAATGTGATTTGTCGGTTCATTCTGACTCCTTTTGTTGAATTGACCTTTGATTATATTGCACAGTGTCTTTTCCGTGTATGACAATTAGTTCGTGATTTGGTGAATCCCAATTGAAGAGTTTTACGATAGGAATTATGACACGTACAGCCAAACCGATACTTCTCTTGTCGGATCTGTTCGCTCATAGTATCTCCTTTAGCATAGAAATTAACCAATTCAATTTGTAATATACTTCATTATAGCAGCTTTATCAGTTTTTCCAACACTGTTCTTTGGAATTTCATCTATAACGATGATAAGGTCGGGTATCCAGAATTTTGGAAATGCATCAGCGAGATGTTCTGATAATAGCTTCGGTATATTTGCGTTAGTATCCTCTGCCAGCACAATAGCTGCTATTGGTCGTTCACCCCACTGTTCATCAGGTATACCGACTACTGCTGCATCTTCTACCAATGGGTGTTGTATGATAACTGCTTCTAATGCTGCGGTAGAGATTGTTTCACCTCCGCTTTTAATGATTGCTTTTGCGCGGTCAACAATTTGCATATAACCTTCGTGGTTAATTGTAGCAAGATCACCCGTTCGAAACCACCCATCCTTAGTAAAGTGTCCTTCTGAAGATACAGACCCATAATACGCACCCGTTACCCAAGCACCTCTGACCTGTACTTCGCCAATAGTTTCTCCATCCCAAGGTAGATCAAATTCATCTTCAGATGCAAGTCGGATTTGAACACCTGGAATAGGTCTTCCCTGCATTGATTTGATTTTGGTTTTCTCCTTATCTGATAATTGGGAGTGTTTTCTGCTAAGTGTTGAAAATGTGCCTGTTGGTGACATCTCTGTCATGCCCCATGCATGTCGCACTTCAATACCGAGTTCCTTTTCATAAGCATCAATAAGCTGAGAAGGCATCGCTTCTCCACCAACAATTATCCGTTGTAATGACGCAACATCCTGTTTTCTTTTCAGTAGTTCTGGTAGTAGTTTCCGCCAAATTGTCGGTACACCAGCAGAGATAGTAACCCCCGTTTCAGAGATTAAATCTATTATACCGTCTAAATTTGTTCCGTGCAGCACAATATCAGCACCAACGAACATTGCTGCATAAGGTATTCCCCATGCTAATGTGTGATAGATAGGCACAAGCGGCAGAACGACATCTGATTCTGTGATACCGAAAACGCCTGCATGATTTACTGCTAATGTATGCAAAAGTACTGAGCGATGGCTGTAAAGTATACCTTTCGGTTCACCTGTTGTTCCGCTTGTGTAACAGAGTGCCAATGCTGCATTCTCGTCCTGAATATCTGGACGATATTCTTTGTGATTTCCAGCGATACACGCTTCATATTTAATTGTAGATTGTAAATTAGTATCAGGTATGTCATTGTTGAAGTGGATAGACCTTGCAGATTCAATTTCCTTCTGCAATGCCGAGAATTTATCCGAATATACACCGTCAACGAAGAAAAGTTTGTCATCTGCCTGCTGGACAATATCGGTTTGTTGTTTTGATGTTAGCCTTACATTTATCGGATGTATCACACCTCCCGCAATAGGTATAGCATATAAGAGTTCAAGATGTTGATAGGTGTTAGAAGCTAAAGTCGCAACTCTATCACCGGGTTCTATTCCTATTTTATTGATTACCTTTGCCAATTTTCCAACCCGTTCACAGCAAGTTCGGTATTGATATGTATGTATCTTACCGTTAGGCATCAATGTGTGAACGTGTTTTTCTCCGTGTATACGCCGCACATGTTCAAAGATTAGATTTAGGGTTAGAGGGAAAACCATCATTGTGCTGTGCATCTGTTCTTTAGATTGATATTTTAAATCAACGATTTCTATTTCAATCTCCCATTAACTTTCAACATTTTTATGGTATATTTTTTACAACTAGTGTATAATTACCGTAATAAGTGTCTGATACATTAAAACAGAGCGAGGGAAACCCGATGCAAATAGAATTTGATTTGAGAGAATACCTTGATGAAAAGTTTGCTCATATAGACAGTCAATTTGAACATATAGAGAGTCGATTTGAACATATAGAGAGTCGATTTGAACATATAGAGAGTCGATTTGAGCTTATAGACACCCGATTTGAACTTATAGACAAGCAATTTGAACAGATAACCTATCGATTGGAACTTATAGACAAGCAATTTGAACATAACAGAAGAGAATTCGAAGAAATCAAGACAGAACTAAAAGAGCATCGTGAAATACATAGTGCCATTAGAATCGATGTAAACACGAACAAAACAAAACTTAATATGATAATGTCTATTTTATCTGTTGTCGGCACGGCTGTAATTGTAGGTGTTGTGAAGTTTCTCTTTTTCACGTAATCTATAAGTTGAACGAAAACACCTTTGGTAAGAATACCATTTTTTTAATAACATCGCAAGTAATACCTAATTGAAACTTGGGCAAAACTTTACACACCCCTACACTGCGGAAAGATAACTATTCAAATATAAGGAGAACAATCATGAAACGTAGAATGTATTGGGGAGTCGCTATCCTCATTCTTTTACTCGGCATTGCAGCCGTGTTTGTTATTATACCCAAGCTTGCAGAAAATAGTGAACTGAATAAACAGTTAAAAGAAGCAGAAGAACTGGCAGATCAGATAGAGCAACGAAAGATTGATGAGAATAAACGACAATCTGAAGTGAATATATCTGAAATGCCAATATCTGATCCTATAGAATCTCAGGATGTTCAGGTATCTGAAGTGCCTGATAAAAGGGCACAGCAGAACGATAATACCGATATTAAACCAAGAAATTACGTTGAAATAGACCATTCAATTCTTGATAATCCTGAAGAAACCACCCGTAGGCATGCGGAAATTATGCTAAACCGTGATAAATATTCATATAATGAATATTTTAAAGCTGCCCAGGAAGACATTTTTCTGTCCAGAAAAATCCTTGATGGGTATTACGGTAATGGTGAGTATTTTGAAAATCTATGGGAGTTTAGAAAAGAAATCCTTGTAGATCCATTACTTGCAAAACAAGGTTTATCTATAGAAATGTTCCAATCAATGATTAAAGGCGAAATACCGCCTATGGTTATTCCTGTGGATTCTGTTGATATTAGACACTAATGGAGGTATAAAATAATGAAACATCTTAGATTTTTTACGATACTTTTAGTATTTTTCAATGCCTTCGGACAAAGGGTATACTAAGATTTACTGGTATTTAGCGGGTCCTGGTGATTCGGGTTACGGTTCCCAGATTGGGGGTCCGACGACTTCATCAAACAGTGTCATAGAAACGTCGGTGTCGTATAGTTTTACGCTACCATCAAACCCACCGGGTGTGTATACGTTCACTGCGTATATTTATCCGCATTACAGCGCGTCGGATCAGACGGTCTATGAGTATAGTTTTAAGATTTATGTATCTTAAATCCTTGAAACGTTATCGTTTACAAACAGGCAGGTATCCTATTTTGGTATCTACCTTTTTTCTTTCCTACCGATTTTTTTCGCTTACCCTAAGCTTTCTTTCACCCTTTATTTCTTTTATTCTTTATGCTGTCACGATTTTAAGATTTTATCAACCTCGTTTTTATGACCAACCCAATACCATGAAATTGTGCCGTTAATTTCTTTTCCTAAAGCTCTGTAGTTTCGGTCAATGCGTATAGACCATCGGCCTGCCACCTTTTTGAATCGTAATGATGGGGGTAGAACAACTGTCATTAAATATTCAAATTGTTTTGAAACTTTAGATTGCACATTTCTTGGAAGTGCCTCAACTAAATTACGAAAATTATCGTCCTGAACGTGTTGAAAATCAAGATTGTTCATGTTAGGGATACAAGTTCAGTGTATCTGCCTTCATTGTAGTTTTGCTGGGCTTGAGCTTCAAGTTTTGCTAATGTTTCGGACTTGGCAACTTCAACCAATAAGAGTTCCCATTCTTCTTCTTCTCGTAGTAACTCTTGATTGACTTCGACCGGCAATTTTTGTTCAACTGCTTCTACAGTATCACCATGGCATTTGAGTTCCGGTATGTCTGGCACTAAGCCAACCCAACCCGTACCATTTTTTTCAATATGTGCAGTAAACATCTCATCAAACAATTTATTGTGTATTAAGTACGTTTTTGCAGCCATGATAGGTCTCCTTTAGTATGGCATAATATCCTTCAAAATGTAAGTTAATACTAAGGATATTAAAGCGTTCCCGTTTATATACTAACGACTATTATACATAATTGGCAATTGAATTGTCAACTTTTTCTTAGATTTTTCTTAATTGTTCAGGTGTGAATTTCTTAATAATTTGCTTGTATATCTTTATTTTTCCATATTTATTGGTTTTACTCAATATGACTATACTAAGAATAACACATTATATAATCAGTTTTCAATCGAAATTAACAGATAATTTCTGGTACAGATTTTTCTCTTATATCGGGTTGGGGTTTAAAATATTTGCATTTGACGTTACTACAATGCATAATTATATGTATGAGAGTGATTGAAAGATAAACCTCAGAGGACTTGATTAAGTCCGCATATATAATAGATATCCAAATTTGAAAGTAAATCCTAAGGAGGAAATAATGCTTTTTTCAAATAACAGATGGCATCAATGCTGTTTTGCCATATTACTCATAAGTATCGTATCCTTAATACCTTTAACTGCTTATGCAGATTCACTTAAGGTTGTTGTTCAAGACCAGAACGGTAACCCCGTACCATCAGCGAATGTTGTCATTGGTACTGAAGAAAAGACAACAGATGATAACGGCGCGGCAATGTTTGATGATGTATCAGGTGTAGAACCTGCTCAGATTACGGCGATAGGTTTCTCAAGTAGTCGTGTAAATGTGAAAGCTGGACAAGAAGAACTAACGGTGACGCTTGCCCCACTACAAACTATAGAATCTGTAGTTGTCGTCGGTACTCGGAGCATCGGTCGGAGAGCATTGCAAGCACCTGTACCGATTGAAGTTGTTGAACAGGAACAGCTGAGTCTGACTGGTCAATCTGAAACAGGACGGATACTTCAGATGTTGGTTCCATCCTTTAACTTCCCCAGTTCATCTATTAGTGATGGAACAGATGCGTTACGACCTGCAACTTTGCGGGGATTAGGTCCTGACCAGACATTAGTTCTTGTTAATGGGAAACGTCGACATAAGAGCGCGCTACTACACGTAAACACATCTGTTGGACGCGGTACTGCTGGCACAGATTTCAACGCGATACCTTCTTCAGCGATTAAGAGGATTGAAGTGCTTCGCGACGGTGCTGCTGCACAATACGGTTCTGATGCTATTGCAGGAGTACTGAACATTGTTCTAAAAGATGATGTTGATACGGGTGATGCAAACTTCTATTGGGGACAAACCTATCAAGGTGAAGGTGATACTTGGATAGGTAATGCTAATTACGGTATAAAAGTTGGCGAGTCAGGTTTCCTTAATCTCACCGCTGAATGGCGCGACAGATATCGTACTAACCGTGCTGGCTTATCAGGTAACCAACAGTATGATCTGGTCAGTGAAGATGTTTGGACAAAAACTGGTGTTGATGCACCAGGCAAACCGATCGAAACAGTTGAGATAACCAATCAAGATGGTACCGTAACCGAAGAGGGTAGATGGTATGACCCACGTGAATACACTTTTGATCGACAGAACTTTCGGATCGGTGATGCTGATTCATCACAGAAGGTCGGTTTTTATAACTTCGGTTTGCCTATAATGACTGGGACCGAGTTGTATTCATTCGGTGGTTATTCAACACGTCAGAATAATAGTGCGGGATTCTATCGGAGAGCAAACCAAGCAGACAGAACAGTAACTGACATATATCCAGACGGTTTCTTGCCTGAGATAAATACAGATATTGAAGACGTATCCCTGGCATTAGGTGTTGCTTGGACACACGAAGCAACTGACCTGAATGTAGATGTCAGTGTAAATCACGGATTGAACACATTTGACTTCTTTATCTCAAACTCCATGAATGCAACTTATGGTGCAGCAAGTCCTACTGAAGCAGATGCTGGTGGTTTTGAACTCTCACAGACAGCTTTCAACTTAGATATTACTTATCCGTTAGAATATCAAACTTCGCTGATTAACTTGGCTGGTGGTGTAGAATTTAGACGTGAAGGCTATGGGATACATGCTGGTGAACAAGTTTCCTGGAATGACGCAGGACTCGGCGCGGAAGGTGCAGCTAAAGGGATACAGGTTTTTCCAGGTTTCAAACCTGAGAATGAAGTAGATGAAAGCAGAACAAATATCGCAGGTTATGCCGACTTTGAATCTTATCTCAGTGGGGAACCAGGAACTGGAATCCTTGTCGGTGCAGCAGTTCGTGGTGAACAGTATAGTGATTTCGGTTCAACTATTACCGGTAAAGCGACTGCTCGTTACGATCTGATGCCGCAGGTAGCCGTGCGTGCAGCAGGCAGTACAGGTTTCCGTGCACCTTCTTTACAACAACAGTATTTTAATAACATCAGTACCCAGTTCAAACGGGACGAAGTTACTGGTGAACAGATTCCGTTAGAAGTTGGTACTTTCCGGAATGACAGTGAAGCAGCACGCGCATTGGGTATCCCTGAGTTGAAAGAGGAGACGGCATTCAACGTATCTGCAGGTGTTGTCTTGAAACCTGTTGACCGTCTGTGGCTTACCGTGGATGGATTCATCATTCAGATTGATGATAGAATCGTCTTGAGTGGAAGTTTCAGTGCTGATAACGTTACAGAATTGGCAGCAGCGGGTGCAAGCAGCGCTCAGGTGTTCACCAATGTAGCACAGACACGCACGCAAGGTGTTGATGTTGCTGCAGGTTACCTCTATGCTTTTGAAAACGAGTCACTTCTTAATCTTAAGGCTGCATTTACTTATGCCGATACCGAAGTCATTGGCGATGTGGAAGCACCAGAGATTCTTGTTGGTGTAGAAAACGCTATGAATTTAACAGACACGCTTTTCCCATCACAAGAGAGATCGATGATTGAAGAATGGCAACCGAACACACGCATAAACCTAAGTGCTGATTACATCGTCGGTGATCTGACAATTGGAGGTGCACTACGTTACTTTGGTGAATATACCGTTCAAGAGGGAAGTGGAGAAGACCCCGCACGACAAACGTACGGTGGTAAGTGGCTAACGGATCTTCAAGGGAACTACCGGTTGAATGAAGGGTTATCTTTAACAATCGGTGTTAACAACGTCTTAGACCAGTTACCGGATCCGAACAATGATGACATGAATGGTGCACGTGCAGGGAAGTTAGAAGATGGTGAAGGCACTGTCATCGTAGATTCTCCGGGTGTATTTGACTATTCAAGAAGATCAGCTCCGTTCGGTTTCAACGGTGGACTTTACTATGCTAAGTTAACGTATAGTTTCTAATGTCCGCTGACTTTATAAGAATATACAAGGCGCGAAAAATACTCGCGCCTTTTTCTATTGAATCAATTTCTACAAAATGCTAAATTAACGTCATATCTTTTGTCAAGTTCTAATCAAGAAAGGAGAGAGTATGTGTAAAAAACATGTTTTTATAACTATAGCGTTTCTTTTCGTCAGTGGCATAGTTATATTCGCAATTAGTTCAGTTGAAAGTCAGGAAGACATGGTGAAACGTGGTAAATACCTCGTTGATGCTGTGGCAGCCTGTGGGTATTGTCATACACCTCGTGCAGGTGCAGAATATGATCCGAATATGTATCTTGCAGGTCACCCATCAGATTCAAGAGGTCCGCGATACAATGTTAATATGATGCAAGAACTGATGCAACAAGACATCTTTATGTTTACCTCTACCATGTTGAGTGCGTTTTCAGGTCCATTTGGAACAAGTTTTGCTTCAAACTTAACACCTGATAAGTTGACGGGTCTTGGTGAATGGACAGAGAAGATGTTCATTGACGCGATGCGTACTGGAAAACATCAAGGTAATCCAGACAATCGCAGTATATTTCCGCCTATGCCAACGAAACACTATGCTCAGATGACAGATGCCGACCTTAAGGCAATTTGGGCATATCTGAGAACCATAAAACCGATTAAGAATGATGTTAATCCAGTCTTGAACAGATTTGGAAGACCCTATTGAACGAAGTGATTGAAGTAAACATCTAAAATATGGAGAAAGCAAAAAATATGTCATCAAAGAATAAGCAAGTACGCGTTGCAGTCGTTGGAATGGGGATCGGTAGACCTAACGGTTCCGCCCTTTCACGCAATGCAAGAGGTAAAGTTGTCGCGCTTTGTGACCTGGATGAAGACCGTATGAAAGGTTTTGCAAAGGATCTCCCCGGAACACAAAAACTCTATACGGATTACAAGGAGATGTGCCAAGCAACCGATATTGATGCAGTTTTCGTTGGCACACCGAACCAATGGCATGTTCCCATTGCGCTTGAAGCAGTAAAGAATGGTAAACACGTCATGGTAACAAAGCCTTTAGCGGATTCTGAGCAAGCTGCACAAAAACTGGTGGAGGCGGCAGCGGATGCGGGTGTTGTCAATATGATGTCGTTGTCAACGCGTTTTGGTCGTGCCTGTCAACACCTTGGTAGTCTTATGAGAGATGATTATTTCGGTGAAATCTACTATGCTCGTGCCCGTAGTGTTCGGCGCAGTGGTATTCCTGCTTGGAATCTCGGTTTCATCCAGAAAGGTGGTGGTGCGTTCCGCGATATGGGTGTCCATGTGCTTGATGCGGTTTGGTGGATTATGGGTATGCCGACACCGATAGCAGTATTAGGTGCAGCGGGTGCAAAGTTTGGACCGCGAGGACTTGGCTATTGGAACCGTTCAAAACCTCCGAAGTCAACTTATTCAAAGTATGATTCTGATGATTATGCTGGCGGTTTCATCACATTTGAGAATGGTGTTGGCTTACAAGTTGAAAGTTTTTGGGCATCACATCAACCCGAAGAATTCCAGATTGAACTTTTTGGTACAGACGCAGGGGCAACGATGAGTCCGTTGAAAGCATATAGAACGGATAAAGATGGTGAGTTTGAAGATGTTGACTTGAAACCACCCAAGAGCAAGTATAACGAAACGTGGGATGCTATCGCGGATCACTTCATTGAATGTATTTTAGATGACGTTGAATGTAAAGCACCACTTCGGCACGGATTGATCGTACAACAGATGATGGAAGGGTTGCTAAAAAGTGGTGAGACAGGCAGAGCGGTAGAGATAAAGGCAGGATAACTATGGCTATTGATTTGTCAGAATTACAGGAGACGTTTTCCCAGACTGGATTTGCAATTGTGCCGAATCTCTTTACTCGAAACGAAGTTCAAGAGCTTAAAACAGAGAGTATTGATATCTTGAAAGCAGTGAAGAAAGAGACAGGACATGTTGCTGGACACGGCGTACACGTCGGTTTAGCAACCCGTAGTCCTGTCTTCCAAAATGCTGTCTGTGATGAACGGATTCTTGATATATTGGAAAGGATTCTATCGCCAAACATAGAATTCTTGAGCGATAAGGTAGTCTTCAAGAACGATTCTATGACTTTTGCAAGTCCGTGGCATCAGGACTGGCAATATTGGAATGGTGCACATAAGTATTCGCTCTGGGTTGCGCTTGATGATGCATCTGTTGAGAACGGTTGTCTGAAGTTATTTCCGGGTTCTCATAAATCTGCGATCGTCCACGATGGTGATGCAAGCGATGGACACGGGTTTGGTAATAGGCTACGTCCAGATGCTGTTGATGAGAACCTTGCCATAACTGCAGAACTGGAGGCAGGCGGTGCTGTCTTTTTTCACGATCTTACCTTGCACGCAAGCCATCCGAACATCTCAGGTGAGGAACGCTGGGTATGGATACCGACATATCGTGATGCCAAAGCAGAAGACAACGAGTATCCCTGGGCAGTCGCTGCAAAAGTTGTACGTGGTGAGAAATAATTGCTGTTGGATTGAAATGATTTCAAATTTCGTAAAAATAGGGAGTGAGGTATCATGTTTAAGAACTTAAGTACGGGTGCAATCGGTATACGAGCAGATATGAAGGAAGGTTTAGCATTAGCCAAGAATGCTGGTTATGAAGGACTTGATTTGAATATAGGTGAGGCACACCAACTCGCTGAGGAACACTCTGTTGATTATGTTAAAGACCTTTGGAATGCAGCAGGGATCAAAATGGGTGGATGGGGTTTTGGTGTTAACTGGCGCGGATCGGATTCAGAATATTATGCAGGTTTAGCGCAACTACCAGCGCGAGCTGAATTGGCTGCAGCACTCGGTTGTTTCCGTTCTACCACTGTTGTCGGTCCTGCCTCAAATGAAATGACATTTCAGGAGAACTGGGATTTCTCTGTAAAACGGCTCAGATCGGTAGCTGAAATCTTGAAGGCGCACGGTCATTCTATCGGACTTGAATTTATCGGTCCGGCAACGAGTCGCAGGTCAGCAAAACATCTATTCGCTTATTCTATGGATGCAATGTTAGGTCTTGCTGCTGCAATAGGTACTGGAAACGTCGGTCTGCTTTTTGATACGTGGCATTGGTATACGTGCCGCTCCGCAATAGATGACGTAAGAAAACTCTCAGCAGATGATGTTGTCTATGTACACATCAACGATGCACCTGCGGGTATTGATCCATATCAACAGATTGATAACATCCGCTGCCTCCCAGCAGAAACAGGTGTCATCCCTCTGACAGAATTGATGCAGATCCTATCTGAAATTGGGTATGATGGTCCGGTGACTCCGGAACCGTTTAGCAAGAGTGTTAACGAGATGGAACCCGAGGAAGCTGCGAAAGTTACCGCTGAATCTCTAAATCAAGTATGGCGTAATGCTGGATTGTAGTTCCCCTATTATAGCAATAGCAATATGTCATCCAGATATAGCAACTTCAGGTGGTATTTTGGATACAAAAAAGATTGGGGATTTAGCAGAGGAACACGGTATTGCGATGACACTTCACATGGCAGGTACACCCGTTTGCACAATGGCGAGTGTTCACTGTGCAGCAGCGTCATCAAACTTTCTGGTTTTAGAGTGTCACTCTGTAGATAATCCTTGGTGGGATGACATGGTGACAGGTTTGCCAAAGCCTATTATCCAAGATGGATACATTGCTGTTCCTGAAGCCGCGGATTAGCCATTGAACTGAACGAAGAAGTCATCAGAGATCATCTGCATACGAATGAAACGGGTATTTCTTACCGACTACCGAATGGGATTCTGAACGTTCTCATGATCGTCTCTGGAGTTAGCATTAAAACGCCTTTATGAAAGCAAGGATAACACCGAGTACTGCGAGTCCAACTGTCACCGTCCATTGAAGCGTCCTAATCCCTGTCTCAATGCGGTCTATACGTCGTCCTTGAGAGTTCAGTTCCTCTTGAAGTCCGTTAAGATGTGACTTAACACTGCTAACATCCGACTTAACATCACTAATATCCGACTTAACATCGCTAATATCCGACTTATCGGCTTTTTCGTTTATGACATGATCCACACGTCCTTCAAGCCGTTCCAATCTGATACCGACCTCTTTGAGTGTCTGTAATAATAACTGGTTGAATTGATCTGACATTGGAAACCTCCTACATTGTAGGATAACAGAGAACTGAGGTGGATGTCAAGCTATAATCTATCCTCTATACAGAGCGCGCATCTGCTTAATTACTTTCGGTAGTTTTTCGATCACTGTATCTATTTCTGCTTCTGTCGTGTTTCTTCCCAAAGAGAAACGGACTGTTCCTTGTGCTAACCTTGGCGGAAGACCAAGTGCTGCAAGAACATGGGACGGCTCCATCGATCCAGATGTACAAGCAGAACCTGTGGAGACACAGATACCCTCCATATCTAAACGTAAGATTAGACTTTCACCTTCAACAGATTCAAAGGAAACATTCAATGTACCCGGTGCACAGTAGTCTGGATGTCCGTTATAGTGTAGTCTTTCAATGTTTGCATTTAGTCCATCTCGTAGTCTATCAGTTAGTTTGGTCAGATACTGTGAATACGTTTCACGATCTTGTTTAGCAAGTTCAGCGGCGATACCCAGACCAACTATCGCGGGAACATTTTCTGAACCAGCACGTCTATTTCGTTCATGCGATCCGCCATGAACAAGGTTTGCCAGACGACACCCCCGACGTATATATAAGACTCCGATACCCTTTGGTGCATAAATCTTATGTCCAGAAAGAGATAGCAGATCTACACCAATCTCCTGAGCATTGATACTTAGTTTTCCTACAGATTGAATAGCATCCGTGTGTACAGGTATATCTTGTTCCTGTGCAATCTCACAAATATCCTCTAACGGTTGAATGGTGCCGTTTTCGTTGTTGACATGCATGATTGTGATTAGGATTGTCGTTTCCCGAATGGCAGAACGAAGTTGCTCAGTCCGGATACGACCGTACCTATCTACGGGTAGATAGGTAACTTCAAAACCGCGCTGTTCCAGATATTGACATGTATGCAATACTGCGTGGTGTTCGACGGATGAAGTGATGATGTGGTTTCCCTCACCCCGACTTTTTTGAAGTTCGGTTAATCCTTTGATCGCATGATTATCAGCTTCAGTTCCACTTCCAGTAAACACAATTTCGCTTGCACTTTTTGCTCCTATAAGTTCTGCGACCTGTTCTCTGGCAGTATCAATTGCGTTGCGTGCTTCACGTCCATAAGCATGTATGCTGGAACCATTTCCGAAAGATTCCATCAGATACGGCATCATTGCGTCTCTGACTTCCGTTCTGAGAGGCGTTGTAGCATTGTAATCAAGGTAGATTCGTTTCATATCTTATATCTCACCAGACCCTTCTATTTTCACTCGTAAGTCCGGAAATTTAGTAGTGTGATCTGATCTGCTTTAATAACGACACCATTGACAGAGCTGTTACTACCGATATGTCCATCAGAATTCAGGAATGATAGTCTTAGCCGGTGTGTGCCTTCGGGGAGTTGCACCCGCACCATATAGATTTGATTAGGTAGCGATTTCCATGAACGTGTATCGGCACTTTCTGTAATCGCACCAGCGAGATTCACGAGTGATCCAACAATTGGGTTCTTCTTATCGGCTTGTTTAAATGTCAAGTATTTTAACAATCCGCGTATCAAAGTTCGGAGTAGTATGATAGGTCTATCATCGTGGAACGTCTCTATAGCGTTCTTCTCAATGTCTTCAACTAAGACACCATCGGTAACCTTATCACCAACAGCGACTTGGATTCCCTGGAGATATGGACGTTTTGAACGAATTGTGGGTACTGCGATTCGCAATAGGTATTCAAGCTTAACTTCTTCAACGACCATCCCTTCCCGTGTTCGCAAGGTACGTGCAAACTTGATTGTCTCTTCATCATCATCCTCCCCAAATTTATCAGTTTTGAGTATGGGGAATGTTAAGGATTGTTGTTTTTTCTTTGGAACATATCCTGTTTCATAGAAGAGAATCAATTCACCATGGTTTTCTTGCTGTGCGGTAGGCTCGCCATATACTCGCGTATAGTGTTCATATTCATCCGTAAAACTCAGTCTCCGTGAAATCCGTACAAGTGAATGTCCAATATTTTCAGGCACAGAAATACCTGTTCTTTCTGCTCCGTTCTTGTAGTACTGTTCAGCCTGTCTATAAGAGATGAAGGCATCGTTAATTTCACCTGCCGTTTCAAATAAGATTGCACAAAAATACGCGATGAATCCTGTACCGAAGAAGTCGTAATTATCAGATGAATCTTTAAAATAGTTGATCAGATTTGTTGCTCTACGACATTCTACGAGTGCATCGTCAATCTTGTCCTGATAGATGTAGTTTAATGCATGATAGTAATGAGCTATGAGTCTTTCATATTTCTTCCCCGTATAAGGTAACAGTTTATCTGAGGTTAAAAGCGAAAGTCCTTCTTTCGTTATGCTCTTTGTAAAGCGGTCCTCAGCTATTATCTCTGCCTGTTCAAATGCCTTGTTACTTTCTGTGAAAAGGTCGGCATAGTGTGCTATCAACCCCATTTCAAACTTGTGTGGAATATCCGGTTTCTTTGGTTCATTCTTTTTTAGATATTGATATGCTTCTTGTGATTTACCCGTATTCAGGTTCATTTCGACTTTTTCAAAATTATATGCTGCACACCCGAACAGGATTGGCACAAAAAGTAGAAAAGGTAGGATTTTATTCATAAGCAAGATATTAATCAGATAAAGTAGTAGGTACACGTCGTGTGCCTACTACTTTGCATCCTTTGGTTACGGCACATGTCGTGTGCCTACTACTTTGAACTACAGTTTTAGCTTCTTTCTTCCGATGAATTTTTTGATTTTTTTTGTACCGATCCAGACCTTTTCAAGGCTCTCAATATTCGACAATGTCAGGTCAGTTTGGTAGAACATAACCTGACGGCCACCTTCGCGATCTTCAATGGTATTGATTTGACCGTACAACATATAATCGGCACCGAGTTCACGTCCCATGCGTTTGATGGTTTCAATTGCTGCGTTTTCACTCTGATCCGCGCGTTCTGCCCGGATTTCATCCCGTACATCCTTGCCTTCTACTGGACGCACTTTCCCAGAATTAATGAACGCTCTTTCAATATCACTAATGAAGGTCTGAGTTGCAATATGTTCATTGCTCTTATTTCGAACAAAACCGACAATAACAGCAGGTTTCGCACCCTTCTCTTGATTGTGATTATTGATCCAGATATGTGTCAAACAGTCATCAATCATCTGATCAGCAACCATACGTGAATCTGTATCATTCCATTTTCCAGACAAGTCAACCGTTGTATCGCTATCAAGACGTGTAACCTGTGTCGTAGGACCGCATCCACTGACAACAATAATTCCGATTAACAGAAGGCATGACATTACTTTTTTCATTGGTTTAACTCCTTTATTTTCTTCTTTAGATACTATTAGCATGAATCTACACCCATCGGAGATTGATAGTTCGACTCATATCAACAACAAAACTTTAGAAATCAATATCAATTTCATCTCTTATTTTTTCAGTGAAACTATCAAGCGTCATTGCACCGATATCACCTTCTTCACGACTTCTGACACTGACAGTTCTATTATCGCGTTCACGTTCACCGATGATTAACATATACGGTACACGTTGCAGACGCGCTTGGCGTATTTTGGCGCCTATTTTATCATCACTATTATCTAAAACCACACGACAGTTTAGCATTAGCAAAAGATTCTGGACATCAGTAGCATAGTCCACAAATTTTTGACTGATTGTCATCACAACACATTGAACAGGCGACAACCACATAGGAAATGCACCTGCGTAATGTTCTATCAGCATTGCTATGAATCTTTCAAAACTACCACAAATTGCCCGATGAATTACAACGGGTCTCTTTTCAGATCCATCCGGGGCGATATAGATCAAATCAAATCTTTCTGGTAGTTGAAAATCGAGTTGCACTGTAGCACATTGAACATCACGGTTGAGTGAATCTCTTACTTGGAAATCAAGCTTAGGTCCGTAGAAAGCTGCTTCACCCGGTTCAACTGTATAATCAATCTGATTGTTTTTTAATACGGTTTCAAGAATGTCTTCAGCACTGTTCCAAACTTCAATATCCCCCATATATTTATCCGGATTGCGTGTGCTGAAATTACACCGATAAGGTAGATCAAAGGTACCGTAGATACGTTCAAATAACCCAAGAATCCGTTCGTACTCTTCAGCGATCTGGTCCTCAGTAACAAAGTTGTGTGCATCATCTTGGCATAACTGACGAACACGCGACAGGCCGCTCAACGTTCCGGTTGCTTCATTGCGATGTAACACACCTTGATCACAAATACGATAGGGTAAATCTCTATAACTACGACGTTTACTCTTGTATATCAGCATGTGTGCTGGACAATTCATCGGTTTGAGTGCACTTGTCGGTTCACCGTCTTCATTATCAATAAGGAACATATCTTCTTTGAAGTGTTCCCAATGTCCAGAAGTCCGCCAAAGACTGCTATCGTAAATTAATGGTGTCCGCACCTCCTGATACCCTTCATCAAGATTCAACTTTCGGACCTTTTCGGATAAGTGATTGTATATGAATGCCCCTTTAGGTAACCAGAATACACTACCTGGTGATTCTGGGTGCATCTGAAAGAGTTCCAATTCGCGTCCGAGTTTTCTATGATCGCGCTTTGCTGCCTCTTCTCTTTGTCTCAAATAAGTTCTTAAGTCTTCTCTTGTGCTCCACGCTGTTCCATATATCCTTTGAAGTTGTTCTCTGTTACTATCTCCTCTCCAGTATGCACCAGAGACTCGTAATAGTTTAAAGTGTCGGCATTCACCTGTCTTATCTATGTGTGGTCCCTTGCATAAATCGGTGAAATCACCATTGTGGTAAATAGAAACACCTTCTTCAGCTACACCCTCATCTGATGCACTGTCATCTTTGTCAGATATTCCATCAATTAATTCCAGTTTGAATGTCTGGTTGCGTTCAGCAAACCATGTTCGTGCTGCATCAAAGGTCCAAGTTTCCTGTTCAAAAGGTACATTACTTTTAATCATCGCTTTCATGTGCTTCTCTATTTCAGGAAAGTCATCTGGCGTAATTGGACGTGGCACCGCCATATCGTAATAGAACTCATTTTCGATAGGTGGACCGATTGCTAATTTTACTGTATGTTCTCCGTTAGGGAACAGTTGCTGTACGGCATAAGCCATAATATGTGCTGTGGAATGGCGAAGCCGTTCTAAATACTCTGGTGACGGATTTACTTCAGGCATAGTTGGTTACACTCACTTATACATTTTTACGGTTTTAGAAATCCTACAATGGATTTAACGTCTATTCTCGTAAGTTGTTTACGACTTAATTTTATTCAATTCATGTGCAAATTTCAATTAACTGACATTTCTCAATATGGTGCTGAAACTAATATCCATAAGCATTTAGAA
>CAZURU010000050.1:9576-18784 GCA_964623585.1 uncultured bacterium | reverse complement strand
GGTTTGCCCTGTAACGCCCTCTAAGGGGTTGCCGAGGTGAGGTCTGCCATGCAAGGTTTGCTAAATAACAGAGTGTATTTTCAATTAAAGGTTTCGCGACTGCAGTGCGATGTGCATCTCGAGTATCTATTGCAAAACCGACATAGTAACCTTCTCCCCACTGTAAGAGAATACTGACAGCATCTTTATTATCTTCTCTAACAGCCAGCTTTCGGTAACTTGGGTCATCAGTGACCCAATGGTCATCCGTCACTAAATTATCAACGTTTATTTTGTGAGGCCATGTAAACATACCTGTTCTTTGACCGTCTTCTGTAATATGAACATTTGAATCGTTTGAATTTGTAACTGTGATGGGGTGACGATCCACAGGTAACCAGTCACCTCTCCAGACAGGTTCAGGGTTATGAACGCCATCCGCAGGTACAATGTTGTTGTCCATCGCTGAAGCCCAAACGATTCCCCCTTTTCGGACAAAATCTTTGATTTCTTCATCAGCATCTTCAACGTAATATTCACCATCATGACCAGGACCGTTCCAAGTAAACCAGATTATGTCAAAGTCTGATAAGGGTACACTTGAGAGTTTTATAGCATTCTGAGGGTCACCCCGGTTGTCAGGATTATCGTTAATGTTAACAGTTGTATACTGAAATTCCAATCCTTCAAGCGTCGTCAGCGATTGTAATACAGCTGGTTCTCCTGTCATATTATCACTAACAACTATTAACACTTTGAAGACCCCTGATGGAACAATCTTGATGGATGATATAATATCCGAAAAAGATTGTGAATTAGGTAGTGAACGCAGATTTCTGACTGCCTTCTGAAATTCACGTGAATTTAAATCTATGTTCAGTCTGCGTCCCTCAAAATTCACATGTTCGTAGAAAATGATATGGCATCCACTGAATGGAAAACTGGGACCACGTTGAATTCGGACAGACGATATAGTATCATTCATACCTATCTCAAACATTGAACTTACATCACGCATGATTGTACTACGTCGCCCACCATAATCGATATCACTGTATATCTCTATGATGACCGGAACAGCACCATATTCTGGCGGAGTAGGGTTTGCCGCAGGACTGAAACTAATAGAAGAGATCGCATCCCCAAAATTGTATGGAATTTCATGTATATTTGGATAAAAACCCGGGGCTAAAACTAACTGTCTACCGCGAAAAGTTGCATGTTCGTGAAAAATAGCTTTATAGTTAGGAGACGCATTGAAGCCAGGGCCTTTGTATATCTTAATAGAAGATATCACATCCTGGGCACCGATAAGATTGGTATTTTTAATTGATTCAATAAGCGTTATTTTTCGTCCGTGAAAGTTTACATGTTCAAAAACTTCAACGACTAACCTGGGCATACTAACCATGTTTTTGTCCCGCATGTATAGACTTTATGTCTATTAGGAATTCTATCAATTTATTATATCATTCATAGTTTGGATTGTCAAGGAAAAAGGAAATAGTACACTGTTAAAATACTTGACATAACTGAAAAAACATGCTAATTTTTTATTAGGACAGTATTCATCAATGTAGAATAACATACATCAATAGTCTGTTTTTTTGTCAAAAACTCCTTCTGTCTATACCTCGAGGTGTTTAAAGGATGCACAACAACAAAATTCCGCTCTTATTGTGTTTCTTAGGTATCAGCGCGTTAATGGTTTACCTCCTAATTAGAATAGAGGATTCTGAAAGAAGAAAACAGGCAGCAATCATCCCAATAGATCTGCCGTATGATTGGGTGGGTATGATTAATAAAATGCCTATTCCTGAACCATCGGGAGTAACCTTTCACCCATCACGCAAAACAATCTTTATCGCTGACGATGGGGGGTTCATCTATGAAATTCGTCAGGAAGGCACAACTGTTCAGAAAGGAGAACTAAATTCACGAGACCTTGAGGGAATCACAGTAGACCCGACGTCAGGATGGCTCTATGCCGCAGTGGAGAATGAGGAAGTAATTTTGGAGATCAACCCCCAAACGCTACAAATAAGACGGGAGTTCAAAGTAAACCGCTCTTATAATGGAAAAACCATATTAATGAAAGGTGGAATGGGAATAGAAGCTATTACCTTCGTAACTGATATGGAACACCCCGAAGGGGGCACATTCTGGATTGGAAATCAATCTCTTAACCGCAAACCTAACGGTGAACTTTCAATTGTATGTGAAGTCGTCGCACCACTCCGCACATCACAAGCAACAAAGGCTGAAGCGAATATAATCCAGTTCTTTGAAATGAACCTATTGGATATCTCTGGACTCACTTATGATGCCCAAGCAGATTCACTACTACTGATTAGTGATACAACAAACCTATTAGTTGAACTTAAACGAGACGGGACAATCCTACACCGTTATCTGTTACCAGGAGATGACCAAGAAGGAATTACATTGGATGGACTCGGATACATGTATATTGCACAAGAAAATGGACAGGTGATTAAGTTGGCAGACAGCCGCCTGCGGTAGAAGGTTCTAAAAACTATCACTCACATATTTCTTGAAGTCGAAGCACAACTATACCCGGCATCAAATCTAAAATGGGATTTATTGATGCATACTGTTCAGCAGTATAACCACAGTCAATACGCCATAAGACCTGAACATTACCCTCATCATATAAAACACCTATGGCAAGTACATTTCCATTATTGTCTTCCAGATGAAAAGTTCTGCGGCGTTTTTCGTCCATCACATTGACCTTGGGATAGTTGACCCCTATTCTAAGACATACTATATTTCCACGAAATCTGCATCTACACTATGTGGAATCACGCCTGATTTGTATCCACGGGTTAGCAATTCGTCTACTGCTTTTCTACCCTTTTCTCCATAGTCCAACGTATAGTCATTGACATACATGCCGACAAACTTGTCTGCAAGGTCAGTTTCCATATCCCGGGCGTAGGTCATAGCATACTCAAGACCAAGTTCACGATGGTTCAGAGAATATTCAATGCTCTCTTTCAACAATGAAGTGATCTTACGAATCTTTTCATGCCCAAGATTCCGACGGATAACATTTGCCCCAAGCGGTAGAGGTAATCCAGTTTCTTCATACCACCATTCACCTAAATCCACAATCTTATGAAGTCCTTCACGAGCGTAAGTCAACTGCCCTTCATGGATAATTAGTCCTGCGTCAACTTCACCTTGTTGAACAGCCTCAATAATCTTGTCAAAGCGATAAGTTTCAGTTTCAACATCTGAATGAAATAGTTTCATCGTGAGATAAGCTGTCGTCATCTCACCCGGGATTGCTACCCGTTTTCCTGTCAGAGATTTTATGTGTTCATTTGCAACAATTAAAGGCCCGTAATTATCTCCAATACTCGCTCCGCACGGCATCAATGCGTAATCTTGAGCAACATAAGAATATGCATGAACGGAAATCGCTGTAACCTCAAGCTCCGCCTTAAGAGCCCGTTGGTTCAATGTTTCAATATCTTCTATTACATGGACTATTTCAAAGTCTCCAGTTGGTATGAGGTCTTTAGCAAGGGCATAAAACATGAATGCATCATCCGAATCAGGACTATGTCCAATCCGTACTTTTTCTGTTTCAGACATTGATATTATCCTTTCTCTGTTTGTCAATACTGTTTGATTGTTTATATAGACTATTTTGTGTTATTATAAGAAGCATGAAATCAACAAAGTATCTCTATCTTATCGCGATTCCAACACAACTCAGAGAGCTTGTCTGTGCAGAATCTGTTGCACTTACAGGTCAAGCCCCAGACGCCCATGGCATTACTATCTCGGATAAGTGTATTGATGCACAACGGGGTGCTTACCTAAAAAGTTGTACAGAAGTGATCTTTGAAAGTGACACTATTGATGAACTCTGTTCAAGTATTAGGAACGCAGAAATCTATGCTGACGAATTTCGCGTGTCTGTCATAAAACGACCCCGCAATCAGAAACTGAATTCAATGGCATTAGCAAGTCAGATCGGTCAGGTCATTGATGGTAAACCGAATCTGTCATCACCACGGGTGGTATTTCCAACTGTCATTACACCAGACAAGATATGGTTTGGTCAACTACTTTCTGAATCTGATAACGTGTGGCTTAAACACAATCAACGTCCACATGTCACCTCAAGTTCTCTTCCAGCCAGATTGGCACTCACGCTTGTGAACCTTATAACATCACCGGGGGAACATCTTCTGGACCCTTGTTGTGGTACAGGAACGATAGTCTTGGCGGCTGTACACAATGGTATTCAGGCTTCTGGACGCGATATTAACCCTCGCATGGTCGGAGCAACAACCAAAAACCTGCAACATTTTGGACTCACTGCTAACATCGCCATAGAAGATGCTCGAAAAATAAAACAAAATTTTGACGCTGTCGCTACTGATTTACCTTATGGTATAAGTCTCGTGAAAGATACATCAGCAACAACAGCAATTCTGCAAAACCTACGGACCTGTGCCCCTAAAGCCAGTTTCATTGATACACGGGATCTCCAAAAACCACTCACGGACTTAGGGTATAACGTCGAGGCTGTAATTCCAGTACCAAAACTACAACTTGTCCGTCGGATATTTCTCACTTCAAACGGTGATCAATAGTCATCAATATTCTCAAAAAAATCGGTCTCCGGCATGTATTCACTCTCATCAAACGAGTCTTCCTCATAGGTTTCATAGTCATCTAATTCCAATAGTGAATCCAACTCACTAAGATTGTCTATGTATATTTTACATATCCAACCATCACCTTCTGGGGCAACATTGATAATTTCAACATCTTCTTCAAGAGTTTCATTTACCTCATATATCTCCCCCGCAACAGGGGCATATAGGTAAAAGTTCCCACCCGCTTCTGTTTCAATCCTTCCGATTATTTCTCCCTGTTCACATTCTTGTTCAGGAGATACATCAACATAAATGATTTCGCCATATATGAGCAGGGCGCGTTCTGTTATTCCGATTGTGCCTTCTGAATCGTTAACTTCAATCCATTCATGCGTAGTTGTGTATTTCACGGTGCTCAATTTATTTTCCTCCAATAAACATCACTTTCAAAGTATATCCGTTTCTGTTATACTCATACTTCTAAGTAGCTTTAGGAAAGACCCCATTTTTTCTGTTTGAATGTGAATTACGATATTTGAATTAGGGTTATTATACAGAAGTTTATTACCAAAAAACCATTAAAATTTTTGTCCAATAGAAAATGTATAAACTGAAGTACCTTGTGTGATGTGCAGACGCTCCTTATCAGAAACATTTGGCTTGAACTGCGGTGTACGGGAAGCGTTAATTAGAAAGTCGCCAATCCGGAATCCTAATCCTAAACAAGGACCTTCCATCACCCAAACCCTATCTTCCATCTCTACTGAAGAATCTCCTATAGTCGTAACTGGTAAGTAACGTTGATCGGTATCTCTCAGATAGCCAATTCTACCGACAACACGATTTCGATACCATATTTCTGTTCCAACGTTCGTTCTGATACCGTCAGCAAAAGGTGGATGAAAATCTAATCCGATCCGAACTGAAAAATCTCTAATCTCATGTTTATAGGCAACGCCAAATATAACATCGTGGTTGATCTTATCTGGAACAACTGAATCTGCAAATGATAGTCCGTTGCTTAAATTGCGTAGGACAACACCTACCTGAAGTTTCTGACCGATTTTTTGGATTAAACCTACATTATACGAATAACCATGACCAAAATGTTCAACACCTGATCTGTCCGTGACCTTTGAACGTATCCATTTCGCATCAATACCGATGAGCGTTCCTTCAATAAATTCTAACCCGTACCCTACTCCTGTCGCAAGATTATTTTCTGGAAAGTTGTTGAGAGCTTTACCTTCATGGTTGACCCTGCGGAATGACCCCTCATGTCCTATAGAAACTGCAACACCTAAAGTCCCAAATTTGCCAAACGGAAACACACAATTCATTGATTCAAAACCCGACGCATGCTGATCATATTGACTATAATCCTCATAGGTGTTTCTGATATTGGGTTTAGCAACTCTGGCAACGGTACGAGGAAAACGTGCAATATGAATGCTATATCGGTTATCATCGTTAGTGCCTATCCCAGCGGGATTAGTACCAATTGCCACGGCTCCAACTATTGACGCGACAAAACTACCACCCATTCCCCGTTGTTCTGCCCCCAACATAGATTTAAGGAATCTGTCTGCATCAGAACTCATTGCAACGTTTTCAGCATGCCCAAGCGTAGGAAACTGATAGAACATACCGCACAATAAAAATATAAATATGTATGGAGAAACGTAAATCCTATTCTGCAATAATCTTAGCCTTTAGTTATGTACTTCTATTGATGAGCATAAGGTAACGTGTGCAACTGCATATTCCATAGCATGCGACATACTAACGTAGGTTGAGACAACACACAGCTGATCTGCATACTCCTTCACCTTACCATGTAGAACAAGGAACGGTTTTCCTAAGTCATCTGCACAGACTTCAACATCCTGCCAGAACATTCCGATTGTCAAACCAGTTCCGAGTGCTTTGAAAGTAGCCTCTTTTGCAGCAAACCTTGCCGCAAGTCTTTCATAACGGGATGATGTATGACCACAATAACTTAGTTCCTGGGATGTATAGACTCTTTGTTCAAACCGATCCCCCCAGCGTAACGAGAGTCGTTTAATCCGTGCTATCTCAATAATATCTATACCGATTCCCTGAATTATTTCTTGAATCATCAGTCTATGAAATTACATCCCTCGGCACACCCCTTGGCCCATTCCTTATGTACGAGAAAGAGTATCTATCATCTTTACTCCACGGGAGACAGCTTTCACATCATGCACACGCACAATATCCGCACCTTGGACTATCGCCCAACACACAGTAGCAATCGTACCTTCAACTCTTTCAGTAACAGGTACATCTAATAGATTTCCGATAAACGACTTGCGTGAAGTGCCGATTAATATCGGTCTATTTAGTTGTTTAAATACCGATAGTTTCTTCAATATTTGTAGATTCTGTTCGGTAGTTTTTCCAAAACCGATACCTGGATCAATAATAATTCTGTTAGGTTCGATACCGTTGTCTACCGACTTATCAATCCAATTATTTAAATCATCGTAAATCTCTTTGACAACATCCTCATAGTATGGTTTCTGTTGCATCGTCCTTGGTGTGCCCTTCATGTGCATCAGGATAACCCCTGCTTCCATTTCCACTGCGACATTAACCATTGCGCTATCTCCTTGAAGGGCGGAAATATCGTTGATGATATGTGCACCTGCTTCCAGTGCTTCTTTAGCAACAACTGCTTTCGTCGTATCTATTGAAATTGGAACATTGAGTTGTTCAGACTTCAATGCTCGTATGACAGGTAACACCCTATCTAATTCAACATCAATTGGAACAGGTTCCGCGCCAGGACGGGACGACTCACCCCCAATGTCAAGTATCGTCGCGCCTTCTGCAACCATCGTTCTTGCATGGATAATAGCGGAGTCTACCTCCAAATATGCGCCACCATCTGAGAAGGAATCAGGCGTAACATTCAATACACCCATTATGTGGGTTGTACCGCCAATAACAAGTTCTATATCTCGGCATTTCATGTGAGGGGTTTAGTTGGCAACTGTGGTCGGGGGCCAAGGATAGCTTCAATCTCCTCGGTAATTAATGTCTCGTGCTCTAATAGTGCATCAGCGAGCAGTTTCAGCCCATCAATATTTGTCTCTATAATCTCTTTTGCCTTTTCGTAACACTCCATAACGATGTCGTAAACCGCTTTATCAATTGCGATTGCTGTTTCTTCGCTGTAATCTTTGTGCACGGCAAGTTCTTTACCAAGGAATACCTGTTCGTCTCTCCTACCGAAAGTCAGCGGTCCTAAGGGACTCATCCCCCATTGTGTAACCATGCGTCGAGCAAGATGGGTTGCTTGTTCAAAATCGTTTTGTGCCCCAGTCGTCTGTTCACCAAAGATAATCTCTTCAGCAACACGGCCGCCAAGAGCAAAGATAATATGTGCAAGCAAACGCTGCTTGTTCATATTATGCCGTTCTTCAAGCGGTAGCATAGCAGTGACACCAAGAGCTCTACCCCGTGGTACGATCGTACATTTATAGTTGGGGTCGCTTTCTGGCACAAAATGTAACATCAGGGCATGCCCTGCCTCATGAAAGGCAGTGTTCCGTCTTTCTTCTTCACTTATGACGAGACTCCGTCGTTCTGGTCCCATCAATACGCGGTCTTTAGCTTCATCAAAGCAACTCATGTCAATATTTTCTTTATCCTGCCTCGCTGCAAGTAGTGCTGCTTCGTTAGCCATGTTTTTTAGGTCAGCACCGGAAAAACCAGGGGTTGCTTTTGCTAATATTTCCAAATTCACATCATCGGAGAGCTTATAGGGTTCTTTGGTGTGAACACCGAGTATCGCTTGTCGTCCACGTACATCAGGCAAGTCAACTATGATCTGTCTGTCAAATCTTCCAGGTCGTAATAAGGCGGGATCAAGTACATCGGGACGGTTTGTTGCTGCAATCAGAATTACACCTTCGGATGCTTCAAAACCCTGCATCTCAACAAGTAGTTGATTGAGTGTCTGTTCACGTTCATCGTGCCCGCCACCGATACCAGCACCGCGATGGCGTCCAACTGCATCAAGTTCATCAATGAAGATTATACAAGGTGCATTTTTTTTGCCATTTTCAAATAGGTCTCTCACCCGTGATGCCCCAACACCAACAAACATCTCAACAAAATCGGAACCGCTGATAGTAAAGAACGGAACGTCCGCCTCTCCCGCAACTGCTTGCGCCAACATCGTTTTGCCAGTTCCAGGGGGACCAACTAACAAGACACCTTTAGGAATAGTCCCACCTAATCTTTCAAACTTATCAGGTGCTTTAAGGAACTGTATAATTTCCTCTAAAGCCTCCTTCGCTTCATCCACGCCAGCAACATCCTCAAAAGTAATTTTCTTACCAGTTTCGGTATGCAAACGAGCACGACTCTTACCGAATGAAAGTGCTCGGTTGCCGCTCCCTTGCATCTGCCGTGAGAGGAAAATCATCAGACCCAGAAAAATCAATAACGGTACTATGGTCGTTCCAAAGACGAGTAACCACTCAGAGAAATTTGAGGAAGGATCAACTGTATAGTCAATTTTCGCATCGTCAAGTTTTTTTAGCAGGTTGTAGTCATCA
>CAZURU010000050.1:1758-9453 GCA_964623585.1 uncultured bacterium | reverse complement strand
CTTTACCGGTAAGATTATGTCTTTCTTTTCAAGATCTTCTCTAATAGCATTTAAATATAATTCGCGAAACTTACCTTTAATCGATTCATTATCAATGACAAGGTAACTCTCAAAATAATCGATTTCATTATTAGAGATATCATCATTAACTTTATCTGACTCTTCATTAACGTAATTATGAAAGTCTGAAGTGGCTAATTGGTGCACATGGTCGCTTCGGTTGATGAGTTGGTATATAGCAACAATAACAACTAATCCCAAAATAAACCACACAAACATGTTTTTTGTGTTTTTGTTCACAACCACTCGCCTCGTTTTCTATATAACATGCTTTGAAATATGAAAGATGCTGCAGACAATCTAATACAGTAAGGAAAGATACACGAATTTAGCATGCTTTAACCTTCTTCTGTAATTTTCAACTTGTTCCAAATTCCAATTCCGTTCTGTATTTTATACTTTTCCTAAATTATAACACACATTCAATCAAATATCAACTGAAATTGGTAATTTAAGGGGTATAAAGTCTTATACGTCCTTAAATTTTGGATGAATCTATGCTATTTTATGCTATAATAATTCTCATTCAGAACGGAAACCTGCTCAGCATCAAGGATATTTTGGAGGTAAAATTGAACGTATATCAAACAATAACCCAACGTCGTAGTTACCGAGGAGCTTTTCAAGAGCGTCCCATTCATGAGGCTGATATGGATATGATCATTGAAGCAGCAAGATGGACTCCTTCACCTTTTAATGTTCAACCTTGGGAGTTAGTGTTCATTAAAGATCAGAATGGTAAGGACATACTTGCAACTATGACTGAACAAGCAATCTTGAAACAGTTCAAAGATTCTAAATTCTTAAATGAGAATAGTCAGTGGATGCGACTCAACGAAGATGAATGGACAGAAAGAGGGGACGGTGTTCTGCTAACAGACCATATGAATCTACCTAAATTGATACAGAACGCTCCTGACAAATTCACTCAAAATATCCTGAGCGTTATGCTAAAAAACGCAAAACACCTATCATTTATAGGGTATATCGGATTAGGTAAAATGCCTGCACAAGAAATCGCAACACAAGTTCGAGAATCGCCAGTACTACTCCTAATCACAATGAACAATCGACGACAACCGCCAGGTGAAGGTGCTACACGATGGATGTGCTTAAGTATTGGGATGCTAATTCAGAATATACTTCTTGCAGCTACAACCATCAACATCGGTGTTCAATTAGTGAGTGCTCCTATAGACACGCAGAGGGACCGGACACAGATTCAGCGTCATTTCAGCATACCAGATCATCTTGAGGTGATGACGTTACTGAGAATGGGTTATATGAAAACTGAGGAAAGCAACTCTGTTAGATTAGAACCTACTGAGTTTGTTCACTATGAAAAATACACAAGCAAGGAATGAAGAAGAAATACGTTAAATAAGTTCCTGTCTGTTTAACACAAACTACTCCGCTTGAATCACGAGGGCGTTTTGCACAACACGTTTACCATCTTTTGTCTGCAATCCGGGTAATATCACTTCAGCAACTGTATCAGCCTCTAAATCACAATTACGTTTTTCTTTGACATTGTGATGTTCAGGAGAAACCTTCGTTTTACCTGGCTCAATAGGTATGATCTCATAATCAATTAAATCAAGGAACCAATTCAACCTTGACTGGACAGTGGGTAGATCGCTGTATTTAGCAACTTCAAAAAAGAGTCTGTCACGAACAAATTCAAGTAAGAATTTTTTGAAGACAGGTATTCGGACTTTTTCTGCATGCTGTTGTTCAAGTATAGCTAACTTTTCAGAGAATCGTCTAAGGTAACTATCACAGTCTTCCTGAATATTCATCAAATCTTGATCTGTCATAGCTGTACGATCTGGAAAGAGTGTAGGGGCTGGTGCCTGCATCCCTCTTGTCTGTTTGAGCGTATGCTTCAATTCATCCTCTATATTCTGGAGTGATTTAGCGAGCGTCTCTTTCGTTGATTCTCGCTTCAAGGCAACCTTCTTCCAAGCACTGATTTCATTGACCATAAGATTCAGCAGAAGCACTGCGGTTTCTTCTTCATTTAATGATTCTAAATCCCAATTGTCAAGTGAAATACCATAACCATTATTATAATCCGATTCCAACTTTTCCAAATCTGCATGAAACTTCTCATACAGATTTCTGTTACGTTGTGTATAGTATTCCTTCTTCCTATTAGAGAAAGTGAATCCAAATGTTCCTGCTAATTGTCCAAAGAAACCATTTTTATTACCGTTTGTTTTTGATCCGAATGCAGGTCGGGGAGGTATAAAAGTGGCTTGGTTCTTAGACGCGCTCTTCGGTAAGGATGGCACTCTGATTTCAAACTGTAGTTCAGTACTAACATTTGGGGTATACTTACCTAAATAATGTTTCTTCTGATTAAGGAGGCCAGGCATTTGTATAACAGTATTAGGTATGGAGGTGTTCTCTTCATACGGTGTCTGATTAATATTACTTGTCTGTTTAACCTTTTTTTCTTCATTGGTGTTATCAGCACTATCAGAACTTGAAGCAGAAACTTGAGGAGATGGATCATCATTGGCAGACGGTTCTGAACGTGTTTCTTCATTAGGCACGACATCGTCAGGGTGAACTTTTGATTGTGTTTCAATTCCTTCGTCCGCACCTTCTTCTTCATTTGCACCTTCTTTTTCTACTCGATCAGGTTCAATATTCTGTTGATGCTGTGCTCCTGAATCTGAAATCGGTTCATCTGTAGACTTATCTGCCGATTGATTTTCTTGTATCAGTTTTAATTCCTTTATTATTTTTTCAGTGAAAGTAGCAATCGGTTCATGATTGTCAACATAGAATGCCAATTTATATGAATGAATGACTTCTGCTGGTACCACAACATCTTGAGCGTGTTGAGTTAGTTGGAAAGACACCCAATTGACCCGTCCACTCAACGGTTGTTGTTGGAACATAACTCGCAAACGCCTACCTTGTTCTGCAGTATTCAATACACTCATTACAATATGAGACCCTTTATATGCAAAACTAACGTCAATACCCCTAAAACTACCAGTAACGCTGTTAGCAGCCATCCTAAAATCTCCTTCTAATAATCCATCATACACATCAATCGTTATTGTCTATTGTTATACGCTATTAATTTATGAGTTTCAATCTGATGTCCGGACGGTAATACTGAAATCATACTAACCTACCAAGTATGTGCAATAAAACCATCCGTAATATCAGAAAACTTCTGAAGTTGTTTCACAAGCAATACTATTGTCCTTATGCACACGAGATGATGGTTAAAGATTTTTCATTAGGACATCATCTCCAGTTAAAAAGTTTAACGTTTACAACTAATTATGGGTTACAGAACACATTGCTATAACAGACGAAATAACACCATTTCTAAATGAAAATGCCTCTTTACTGTAGCACATTCTGTTAGATTGTGCCGTTCACTGCTTCATTCTAAACAGTCGGTAATGAGAAAAAAATTAATTGAAATGGTATAACACCTGAGATGGTAAAGTCAACAAGAGTTAGAATGATACATTTAACGTCGCAAGAACATTCTTCGTGTAGAAGAGAATTCCCCAGCGTTCAATGTGTAAAAGTAGATACCGCTTGCAACAAGTTCACAATCTCTGTTTCTACCATTCCAACGCGCGGAATGTTGACCTATCTGCTGGAATCCTAATGAAAGATCTATGATTAACCTGCCTTGCACATCATGAATTGACAAAGAAACATTAACGGGTTTGGACAGAGAATAAGGAATCCAAGTTTCAGGATTAAACGGATTCGGGTAATTCTGAAATAGGTGATTCCTGGGAGGTGATAAGGGGAGAATAGGTTGGAAGGTTGATAACGCAATTGATTCCTCTACAGCAAGGTTAGCATCATCAGTTTGTATGCGAAACATGCTTAACTGAAATAGATCACAGAGATATAATGTCCCATTGTCAACAGCAAAGTCATACGGGGACTGTATCTGGGTCCAACGGGCGACACGTTCCATTGAACGCTTATCAATTATCTGTATGCTCTTGCTATCAAGAAGATATATATGATTCGCACTTAGAGCAGCAGTAATAGGAAGTTCAGTCCCGGTAAAATTTGAAATCAACCTCGGTCGTTGTGGATCCTGTATATCTATCTGAAATAACCCGTTCCGGTTATCTAATACATACATGTAACTTTCATCAGAGGTTACATGCGTAGCAGCCCCGTCAGTAGGAAAGTGAGAGATTAGTTGAGGACGTGGAACATCAGACACGTCAATAATATAGGCACCGCCTTCCAGTGCCGCAACAAAAGCATATTCGGAATTGCATGTTATCTTATAAGCATCACCGGACATTTCATGTCTGGATACAATACGACTCCGCTTTGGATCATTAACATCCACTACATAGAGTGAACCAGCACAGAGATATGCATAACCATCCTTTATTTCAATTCCCCAAACAGGATTTGGTGTGTTGACATGCGACAGGGATTCCTCTGTCATCAGATTAATAATCTCCATTCCCGAATCCGTACCAACATACGCGTGATTATCTTCTATCTGAACACATAATGCACCGTGGGATCCTGAAATTGCACGAATATCTTTAACCACTTGTCCATTGTAAGGCTCCGATAGTTCAACGATCTTTAGTCCGCCTATGCCATTGGCAATACCCACAAGCGTTTTTGCCCCATCGTTATGAACGTCAAGTGCATAAGCGTTCCCGTTTGCCACGAAACTGTTTAACCAGATAGGTATTTCAGGTTTTGATACATCAAGTGTCTGTAAACCCCCCTTACCATCCGCAATATAAGCATAAGTCTTTTTATCTGCATTTGAATAAAGTAATGCAACATCGTTAGCATTGCCAGTCGTAAGGTGTGAAGATATTACCCGTGGCTTTTGAACGCTACTTACATCAACAATCTGCAGCCCTGCCTGTTTATCAGTCAGGTAAAGCAACCCTTCAAAAAACTCCACTGATGAAGTTATACCAGGAGTTTTTAACCCCGATACACGCTGTGGATTCAGGAGAGAACCTAAGTCTATGATATTTAAATCCCTTGACACGGTAAGGGCATATTTTCCAAAAATCTCAAAATCCAGTGCCAATAGTGGAATCGTAGCATCAACTAAATAACCACCAAATGGATCGGAAGATAATACATAAAGTCCTTGCGAATTATCACTCAAATAGACAGTTCCTTCTTCAGTTGTTGTAACTTTGAACGGTGTTCCTGCAGTTCTAAATGTGTTGCGGGGATGCGGATTATTGATATTGGATATATCATTTTGATTGAATACAAACAATCCTCGTACTGCATCAACCGCATAAAGTTCCTCATTCGCTAAATGAACATCACGGGCATCCTGAAAATTTGCCAGTGTTTTTACAATACCCGGAGATGCAAGATTTTTGACATCAATTACCTGAACCCCAGCCTTACCGTCAGCGATATATGCAGTGTCACCTTCAATAGCAATCGCCTGGGCATCCCCTGGTGTTGCTATTTCTCCAACCCTTACTGGAGTAGGTTGTAATGCGAATATCTCCAATCCCCATTTACTCGTAGTAAAGGCGTTTCCATCTTGTATTACAATCGCATTGTAGTTGCTTGAAAGATGAATTTGAGACATCGGTTCAATCTTAGGAAAACGGTTAAATGTGATATGTGATAACCCTATAACGTCATCTATACTGAAGGGTTGTGAGGTGATTCTATTGAGATAGTCAATTGATTTCGGACGCCAAGTGATGTAGGGTTCCTCTATTTCTGTCCGAGATATCTTGTTCAATTCTTCAATATCCGTACCTTCACCAGTTGGCACTCTTCTTGCAACATAACGGAAGTTCTGAGGATTTTCGGATGTGACGATAAGCAACATTTGACCATTAAAATCTAAGTTACTGATTGTTATCTCATGGGTCGTCATGAATACTGCATCATCCGGTTCAGGAACTAATGGAATTGGTGTGACGATTAGGGAGCTTGAATGTGGTGAGAGATACGCGACATTTGAGTGAAGTGTTGATTGTGAATTGGCGATCAATGAAAGATGCAGGATTTCCGGCAGATTCTGTAACAGAATATATTCAGTACTCCAACTCTCTAAGGGTATATAGTTTGAAGTCGTGGGATATCTTGTGATACGTGGCGTAGAAGTCGTAATTCTCCGGTTTTTTATGTTCTGATACCCATATTCGTTTCCGAGATTAATGTTATTATACCAGTTTGCTATTCCCCATTTGAGAAAGACATCTACGATATGCTTTCGCTCACCTAAAGTCAAAGAAATAGCAGGAAGACCTAAGACGTCTTCATCTGCAAGTGTGCGAATAAAGTTAATACCGCCATGTTTTTCGTAAAGATATAAGAGGAGTAAAAACGCGCCGCCATAGTAGGTGTCTGATGTGTTTTCTGTGATTAATGATATACGTGGGTTCGCAAGATAATTATCTACGAATAAATTGTGAACTGTCCCATAGACACCCCATTCGACGAATGAAGCCATCCCCTCTTCTAACCAACGTTGGTCTGTCGTTCCGCCATTCTGATACCAATTGACTAAATGCGCCAATTCGTGAGTCAGACTACTGTAGAATGTATGCCGTGAACGGTCTCTAAACTGAAAAATATCCATGTAGAGGATATCACGACGATTGCTATTTGGCACTAAAGGGTTCAGGTCTTGCGGTGCAAAATAGCCACCGTAATCCTGTCCAGATTCATTCATACCGACATCATGAAACAGTATTGTTATCCTATTGTCACGATCTAAACCGGGTTTCAATACTGAACCCATCCAATGTTGAACTTTTGGATAAATATTAGTGTCAAATGTATCCGCAACAACTCTCACAGTTGCTTCAGATAGCATATCTTCGTATTCGGTATCAATAAAGATATAACAATGAATGCCTACTGCTCTGCAAGTTGCGTTGATTGACGTTTCTGGAATGTGAACAAAGAAACGTTGCGTTTGCCCCACGCTTGCAGGTGCGGCAGGTGCGGCTAATACCTGATCAGTGTGCAACTTGTTGGCATCTTGACCCAAGTGTGCGTTATTAATCAGCAGCGGAGTGCCGCATTGCCAGTAATCAGCGTGAAGCGAATCGCTAAGAATGCAAAACCATCCGATTAAAACAATGCATCCGATTCTTACGGTTGTATAGTGAGTAATAGAAGATGCATGCATTTCAGAATCCTATAGAAAATTTTACTGAGGTCATAACAATTTTCCTTGCCAAATGTGGGAGAAAGTTATATACTCAAATTATAATCTTTCACACGTCCATGTCAATCTTCTTGTAAAATGAATAACAAACCTTTTGAATACATTGAACATACAGCTGATGCGGGGATGTGTATCACAGGAGATACACTGAAATCCCTTTTTAACAACGCAGCACAAGGGTTATTTGAAATGATGGTTGTCGTTGATACAATTGATGAAACAACATCAATTGATTTAAAGATTAATGCTGAATCTATAGAATACTTGCTCGTTGCTTGGTTAGACGAATTGGTATTTCAACATGAAACTGCTGAACTCTTCTTTAAACGGACTGAAATAAAGAGTATAGACGAATCTGAAATAATTGCTACTGCCTACGGTGAGCCAACAGATTTTGACAAGCATGTTGTCTATACCGAAATAAAAGCAGTTACATATCATCA
>CAZURU010000050.1:0-1748 GCA_964623585.1 uncultured bacterium | reverse complement strand
ATCAGTTGTATGTCAAACAGAACCCAAACGGAATTTGGGAAGCACAAGTGATATTCGATTTATAACTTGCATAAGCATCCTTGATTATCCCTCACGCTACTGTTTCTGCTCAATCTGAAGCAACTGATTCGGTTTGACATCAGTTATTACCTGTACCTCGTCTCCCAACCAGTGCACCTCAATGTTTTTGATATGTGTAGCTTTCTTTATTCCGAAGAATGCTGTTAACTCGCTCTGTGAACAGTAACTTGATCCGCTTCTTATTGTCCGCGTTTGCATGCCAAGAGTTGAGGTAATTCGGATACGCGTCCCGATGCCGTTCCTGTTACTCTTATATCCCACAAGCTGTATTTTAATCCAATTGTTGCTATTTCCACCATCATTGCGAAATAGGTGTGCAGGTCCATTGGATGTAGTGGTCAATATATCAATATCTCCATCGTTATCTATGTCCCCATAAGCTGCACCTCTACCGACGACAGGTGTTGCTAAATCTTGTCCCACTTTATTGATAACATCAACAAACTTCCCCTCGGATATATTGTGAAATAGGTGAGGTAGTTGGGAGTATGTAACTTCACTCTGCACGTTGTTTATGTCATTCTCAACATGTCCATTCGCCGTGAAGATATCAAGGTTACCATCCAGGTCAAAATCAAAAAAGAAGCACCCAAATGTAAGGGTTAGAAGACTTGAATTGCCGAGTTGTGCTATAGGTGCATCGTCAATAAAGAAATCACCTTCGTTGTGATACAAGTTTAACATTTCGTTTGAGAAATTACCAACAATCAAACTTTCCCTACCACTCAAGTCATAGTCAGCTGCATCAACCCCCATTGCTCCCGTAGCGACACCACTCTCATTGTATGCAACGCCTGTCAACATACCGACTTCAGAAAACTTGCCATCTCCGTTATTCTGGTACAGCTTGTTCGGTTGTGTATCGTTTGCCTCAAAAATGTCTGGTAACCCATCCTGATTGTAGTCCAATATGCAAACCCCTAACGATTTGCTGAATTGATCATCTAAACCAACGATGCGCGATACATCTACAAAAGTCCCATCACCCCGATTACGAAAGAGTTTACTTGCTTGCCCTGTATAGGATTCGGGTGTACAGTATGACTTGTTTTTTCCATCGAGTGTGCAGAATATGTCAGTTTCTATTGTCCATACAACATAGTTTGCAACATAAATATCAAGAAACCCATCAAGGTTATAGTCAAACCATGCACAACTTGTTCCAAATCCTTGATTGTCAATTCCTGCCATTTCAGTTACATCCAGAAAAGTACCATCACCCCTGTTCTGAAATAATTTATCTGCGTTTAAACAACTCAGATAGATATCCTCATCTCCATCATTGTCGTAGTCAGCGATAGCGACTCCCATGCCGTATAGTGGAATATCCAAACCTGCATCAATCGTTACGTCAGAAAATGTTCCATCTTGATTATTTCGGTAAAGAGCCAAGGTCTGCCGTTTTCCGGTAGGATGTCCATCCCAATCCTTACCATTCACCAATATGATGTCTTGCCAACCATCTGCGTTGTAATCGAGAAAAGCACATCCGGACCCCATAGTTTCGGGTAGATATTTTTTCCCAAAAGCACCGTTATTATGAACGAAGTCAATATTCGCTTCTTCAGTGATTTCTGTGAATTGCGGTAAAATCTCAGCAGCAATACACACTGTACTGATAAAACAGCAGATAACAACACAGCGTACGAAAAAGAAACGTATATGTG
>CAZURU010000049.1:0-18891 GCA_964623585.1 uncultured bacterium | reverse complement strand
TGAGCATTCTGTGATTTTGTAGGTGAAGTCTTCCTTAAATGCTGCAAATAACCCAATGTTTTTCTGCCTTGTTCAAGCAAGCGACGCAGGTTCTGTTCCAGATTATGTTGAAATATGTATGGTTGGAAGTGGGAGACGTTTTCCGCAAAGAAGACTTCAATTTTACACAGTTCTTTTAGAATTCTCTGTAGTAGGGATTGGGTAACCCAACCCTTAGGTATACGGTTTGTGTTTGATTTCTTTTGTGCCATAGTATCAAGTGTCTCATCTCCACACCAACTCAGCAAGAACGCATTCTGCTGTTCAGACAGCCACACAATTTGCGGCACATTACACCCGCCTTTGTTTAGCATAGACAATACGTCAGTTTCGATTTTGAAAGGTGTGTATCCAGAATCGGTTGCAGCACTACAGATTTCGTGTCTTTTGAGTAAGAAATTTTGATCTTTGATTTTTATCTTGGTGACATTCTGCTTTTCTCGTCTGCCGTGTAGAACCTTTTCGAATGTAACTTCATTTGGATTGATATTAAAATGTGCAGCGATGTTATTAAGTAGATATTTCATCTCTTATTCTTTTTGGGTGTTTACGCTGCTAATCCGACAGCATCTCAACTGGATATGTCTCGGAATCATACAGATTCTTATGACATTCACGGAACATTGAAAGTTCTACCTTTGTTCTCGCCTGAATGTCTGCAATATTAGGAAAATTATATACCAATTCTCCATCGCTGATAATAGGTACTAAGAGTGGTTTTCCTTCAGTCATCGTTTCATCCCAGAGTAAGGTGATGTCTTTTTCATAGTATCCATCAGCATCAGCTTGTCGGTAGACCTGCTTTCTTCCGGGGTGCGTTGCTTTTTCAGGTTCATCAAGCGACAGTTTACCCATAGGCACACCATCACGTTCGACTAATTTGAAAACACCACCCAGTGCAGAAACGCCTCTTTCATCTAAATTAGAGGTATTACCAGTGGCAAGTCGTGTTCCAACCCCAAACGCATCTAACGGTGCACCGTCGCTGAGTAGCGCGTCAATACGGTATTCATCAAGTTCATTGCTCGCTATGATTTGCACGTACTCAAGTTTCTCCTTATCAAGTATATTCCGCACCTCTTTGCTGAGAGACAAAATGTCTCCGCTGTCTAATCGTACTGAATTCAATCGTGCACCGCGCGCCTCCATTTCATGTGCCACGATGCAGGCGTGTTTCGCTCCCTCAATCGTGTTGTAGGTATCAATCAGAAGTGTGGTATTTTTTGGAAAGACGTTTGCATATTCACGAAACGCTTCAATCTCCGTGGGACGTTCTAAAACGAATTTGTGTGCCATTGTGCCAACATAGGGTATCTCAAAATAACGACCCGCAATTACAAGGGAGGTGCCGCTTGCTCCACCGATGAATGCAGCACGAGCCGTAAGTATACCTGCATCTCTACCGTGTGCACGTCTTGCACCGAAATCATAAACGGGTTTCCCTCGTGCAGCATGGACAATGCGAGATGCCTTCGTAGCAATCAACGTCTGAAAGTTCATTACAGAGAGTAGATACGTTTCAAACAGTTGCACATCCCGAGAACGACCTGTTACATTGATAATCGGTTCATTCGCGAATACGGGTGTACCTTCGGGAACAGCGAAAATGGAACCCTCAAACCGGAAATCTCTTAGAGAATTGAGATAGGCATCGCTCAATTCTCCACGTTGTGATAACCAGTTGAGAACATCATCCGTAAATCGGAGATTCAGGACATAATGGATGACCTGTTCAAGACCGGCAGTAATCAGATACGCACCTTGGGGTATCTTGCGAACATAATAATTCGCAGTGATTTCCGCATCGTTCCCGTTTTGGAAATCTGCTTGACCCATGGTCAATTGATAGTAATCAACAAAAAGGGATAATTCATCTTCTGTCAATAGGACAGCATGTGGTGAGGTATCGGGATTGATTTTCATAGTCATAATAGGTTAAGGTTCCTGTGTGATTCTTATCAATTGATTAACCGCAATATCTTTAACCGTTTGCTTTTTACCATCAGTCCAAATCACATGTAGCATCTGAACTTGATTAACTTTCCCTAATCCGAATTCAGCGATCAAACTGTTGGATGACATATAACTATCACCCGCATAGATTTCTTGTATCAGTGTTGAATACGATGTATTCAGAAGTATCTTTGCACCGATAGCATTTCTGTTCTTACCTGTTCCGACCAGCTCCACTTGTAGCCAATTATTACTATTCTTCAAAGAGGATGCGTTATTACGTAATAACGTTGGTTCGTCGTAGTTATTGACAATGAAAATATCTACATCTCCATCATTGTCATAATCACCAAACGCCGTACCCCGACTGACCCTAAGTGGAATGTTCCTAATACCTGTGATTTTACTGACATCAATGAAGGTTCCATCACCTTCATTGCGAAACAGCTGATTGTGCTGCGGAATAAGCACTTCAGGCTCGTCCAATGCTTGAAAGGTGCTACCATTCGCAACGAAGATATCTAAATCTCCATCGTTATCGTAATCAAAAAGAGCAGTCCCCCACCCGATTTCCTTCAAGGTCACTTCAGCGAGCATGGCAGAATAGGATTCATCTACGAAACGAATTCGGTTGGCAGGCGCATCCTCCTTTAATAAATTTCTATAAAGCACATATTCTTGATCAATCCAGTGGCTAATAAAGAGGTCGATATCTCCATCCGCATCATAATCTCCTGCTGCTAAACCCATTGATCCGCGAAAATCTGCTGCCCACGATTCAGCACTCACATCGGTAAATGTCCCATTCCCATCATTCCGATAGATATGATTGTCTGAGGTATCATTTGCAACATACAGGTCCATATCGTAGTCTTGATCAAAGTCGCTGAATACGGCTTGCATGCTCCTGCCACCGTGTGCAGTGACGCCTGCGTTTTCAGTAACATCAGTAAACGTATCGTCCCCATTGTTTCTGTATAACACATTATCTTGAGGTTCAAAAACAGAAGGGTTCAAGGCATTCGGTACTAATTTTCCCCACTGCAAAGACTCCTCTTTCTGCTGCTGAAACTTATCCAGATCATAGTTGACATAGTTACATACATACAGGTCCAGATCGTTATCCCCATCGTAATCGGCAAAGGAAGCACCTGTACTCCAAAGTGGACATTTAACACCTGCACTTTGCGTTACATCTGTAAATGTGCTGTCGCCATTATTCCGATAAAGCACATTTTCACCACAGTTTGTCACATATAGATCAACATATCCATCGCCGTTGTAATCGGCAAAGACACACCCCATACCGTATCCTGTGTCCCCGACCTTCGCCGATTCAGTTATATCTGTAAATGTCCCGTTACCATTATTGCGATACAACATATTTTTGGACTTTTCTGTTTTTGCCACTGTTTTTAAAAGAGGCTCTGTGAATGATCCAGGTATATTTACGATATATAGGTCAAGATCACCATCGTTGTCTATATCCGCGAACCCAGCACCTGACCCCATGTCTTCTGGGAGCAGGCTTGTCCGATCACCGTTTGAATGCAGAAAGTGTATACCAGATTCGTCTGTCACATCAGTAAAAGTCGATGCGGCGGCAGTGATTGATATCAGTAGGACTATGAGAAAAACAGCTTGCCACATAGAAGTTAATATCATAAATGATTGATGTTTTCAGGTTTCCAGGAAGTTTGTAAATATGGTTCGATTGAGAAACCTTTCATCATTGAGGATTCTTTGATGCAGGGGAATGGTGGTTTTGATACCATCTATCCTGAACTCAGACAGCGCCCGTTTCATTCTTGAAATAGCTTCTTCCCGATTTCTTCCAGTTGCTATGAGCTTAGCAATCAGCGAATCGTAGTGGGGTGGCACCGTATAACCGTTATATATAAACCCATCTACTCGGATACCGATACCGCCCGGGGGTTGATAATCTGAAACTAACCCAGGCGAAGGTATAAACTGATTAGCAGGATCTTCCGCGTTGATTCTGCATTCTATTGCATGCCCAGAGATATTTATGTCAGACTGATTGTAACCGAGTTCTTCACCCATTGCAATACGTATCTGTTCTTTTATCAGGTCCATACCTGTGATACTTTCAGTGATTGTATGTTCAACTTGGATTCGTGTATTCATTTCAAGAAAGTAGAAATTCTCATTTTTATCAACAACAAATTCTATTGTTCCAGCATTTGTGTATCCGATTGATTTCGCTGTTTTTGCTGCGGCTTTACAGATATCATTCCGCGTTTTAGTAGATATGGATGCGGATGGTGCTTCCTCAAGCAGTTTTTGTTGTTTGCGTTGAATTGAGCACTCTCGTTCACCGAGGTGCACCACATTACCGTGTGTATCCCCCAAAATCTGTACTTCTATGTGTCGGGCATCTTCAATCCATTTTTCTATATAGACATCACCATTACCGAAAGCGGCTTCACTCTCGGCTTTAGCGATGTGAAAAAGATTGAACAGACTTGGACGATTCTGTGCAATGCGGATTCCCCGTCCGCCCCCGCCTGCGGTTGCTTTAATACCAACAGGATAACCGATCTTTTCTGCAAGTTCTGCTGCAAGTTCTGCTGTTTCAACGGTTGCTTTTTTGTCTTTTTTTCGTTTTCTATTGTGACTACCAGGAACCAGTTTTAAGCCTGATTTTGCGACAGTTTCAAGGGCTTGCACCTTGTCCCCCATAGTATTTAGGTGTTCAATGGATGGACCGATGAATTTTATTTGATGTGCTTCACAGATCTCAGCGAACTGCGCGTCCTCAGCAAGAAATCCTGCTCCAGGATGTATTGCGTCAACGTTAGCGAACCCTGCAACAGTCGTTATATTCGCATATTTAAGGTAACTACATGGAGCGCATTCTTGTCTGCTGTTGAATAGATAGCCACTGTCCTAATACCCATATCTTTACAAGCACGGATAATTCGGATAGCAATTTCACCACGATTCGCAATCAGTATTTTTTGAAACATCGTCTTATGTCTGCCTTACTCGGAAAAGGGGTTGATTGTATTCAACGGCTTGACCATCCTCAACAAGAATTTCCAGGATTTCACAATTGAAGGGCGCTTCAACATCGTTGTAGGTTTTCATGACTTCAAGAGTCGCAAGCGATGCACCGGCAGAAACATTATCCCCCACTTCAACAAAAGGGGGTTCTTCAGGTGCCGGTGATCGATAAAAACGTGCTGGCATTGGTGAACATATCATATCCTCATCCGCTTGATTAGCAGTAACGACTGTAGGTTCAACGGTTGCCATATTAGCAGGCGAGAGTCCTATGTGTTGCGTCGTTGTGCGGGTGATTTCTATTTCAATGTCACCATCTCGCACCCGAACCGCCGCCAAGTCTGACTGTTCCGCTATCATTATAAGACGTTCAAGACGTTTTAGGATAGGATCAGATGTTGCATCTGTATCAACAGAAGAATCTTTCTGTTCACTTTTTTGGTTTTGTTTCATAACATTAAACCCTCTCAACATATTTCCCCGTCCGAGTGTCAACTTTAATGACAGTTTCATTTTTTACAAATAGTGGAACGTTGACTACTGCGCCAGTTTCCAATTTTGCGGGTTTTGTTCCGCCACTCACAGTATCCCCTCTTAAACCGGGGTCAGTTTCTACAATTTTGAGTTGAACGAAGGTCGGCAGTTCGACTGCTAAGGGGACGCCAGCATCCATCTTTATTGTGACATTTTCTCCCTCTTTCAGGTATTTTATTCTGTCTCCAAGCAGATCTTTATGGAGTGGATGTTGGTCAAAAGTTTCGTTATCCATAAACCATAGCATTTCCCCCTCACTGTAAAGGAACTGCATTTCTTGGTCTCTGAGTCGGACGGTCTCTATATTTTCACTTGAGCGAAAAGTCCGGTCAAGTACTGCTCCATCAATAACGCGTTTGATTTTTGTCCTTGCGAAAGCCCCTCCTTTACCGGGTTTAACGTGTTGGCAATCTACAACCGTGAAAACGACATCGTCAAGTCGGATGACTAATCCATTTCGCAAATCATTCAGTGCTGCCATAAAATCTCCCTTCTAAAGAGTCAAGTAATTATTTGAATGCATGTTAAAGTTGGTCATTAAAACATGTTTATCTGCAAACCTTTCCATCCATCTAACGCAATTCAAATTATTGATTATTGATCACTAAACCTTAACTGTTGTTTCGTACATGTCGTTCTGAAGCATCCACACCGATACTGCCTGAACGATGATTTGATTCGTGCGTTCAACAATTGGATTTATGGATGGTATGTGTGTAAACATGGCTTGTGCTTTACCTTTGATATTACCTATTATTGGTAGTTCCAGAATCTTCATCTCTTTGAGAAATGCTTCTACCTCTGCTTGGCCGATACGAGTGCGTCTACGGAGTTCCTCTACTTTTGGTGTATGTTCCCATATTTGTAAAATCGTTTTGCTAATATGTTCAATAGAGAAACTCGCAGCAAGTTGTTGGGCAGCGTTTTCAACGGTAGTGAGTGACATTCTACGTTTACCTTCAACAACATGTGCTGGTGGTAAGCGGAGATCCCATACAATTCTAAATACCGACAATAACCTAAGGATATAGTATGTAATATCAATTTGCCACCAACGAAATCCTTGTGGTGCCGCACTTGGAAAATGGTGGTGGTTATTATGCCATCCTTCACCGAGTGTGATGATTGCAAGAAAAATGTTGTTGCGAGAATTGTCCCCAGTGACATAATCTTGTTTCCCATAAATGTGAGAGAGAGAATTAATTGAAAAAGTTCCGTGATATAGAAGAACTGTGCTTATTATAAAACCCACTACCAGACCGGACCAGCCTGCTATTGCCCAGACAGAAACCCCTAATATTACTGCAGGTAGTGAATGGAATTTTCCAAGCCAAATGAGTTCTGGATATTTTCGAAAGTCCTTTATTAAATTGTAATCTACACTCAGGCCCCGTGAGCACAGAATCCAACCTACATGTGAATACCAAAATCCGTGTTTGACTGGTGAATGAACATCATTTTCTGTATCAGAATACTTGTGATGTTCACGATGCTTAGCTGCCCACCAGAGTGTTGCGCGTTGTGCTGAACACTGTCCAAGAAATGCTAAGAAGAATTGGAAACCACGGCTTGTTTTGAATGCTCTGTGTGAAAAATAACGATGAAATCCTCCAGTGATACCGAACATACGGATAACGTAAAGTGCTCCGCAAATGATCCAATCTGTGGGTTGAACATCCACCCAGAAAATGGCAAAACATGCAAGATGAATTAATATAAAAGGTATCGGTTGAGGATGAACAATATCCGCCGCATGGGCGGATCGAGAATTATTTGGTTCTGTAGACACTAATATTGTGCTCCTTCAGCATATAGCCACATAGCATAACAGTGATGTTATGACAAAGTTATAATTGTGTGTGCAACATCGGAATTTAGAACGCGCTACACTTTGCCTATAAATTATATGATTAAGAATACCACATCTCGCCAGCAGAATCAATTTAACTCGTTTTACTTTTTCATAGCATGTGTAGGTACATGCTGCAATTTTATGCTACAACAAAACCGCCTCATAATAATTTGAGTGCTGATCGCAATGCTTTACTTCTATGACTAATTCGGTTTTTTACTTTTTCCCCCAATTCTGCATAAGTCTTGTCATAACCGACTGGGACAAAAATCGGATCATACCCGAAACCGCTATCTCCTACGGGTGCATTGATGATGTGTCCTTCACACTTTCCTATTACTACTTGCACTCTATCTGATTGAAGAGAGGATAGGTCTTGAGTATTTATAGGTTCAGCAACTGCAATTGCAGCGACAAAACGTGCACTACGATCCGATACACCTTCTATTGCTTCAAGCAACTTTCGAATTCGGACAGCATCTGTAACATCATCACCTGCCCACCGCTTTGAGTGAATACCGGGTGCCCCATTCAGTGCATTAACTTCCAATCCAGCATCATCAGCAAGTGTGCACAATCCCGTGAAATCGGCTATGACAGTTGCCTTTTTTGACGCGTTATCTTGGTAGGTATCACCATCTTCAACCACTTCTGGTGCATCAGGAAAATCCTGTAGTGAAAGGATCTGCACATCCTTGTGCCTTCGTTCAGCACTGATCATAGCAGTAAGTTCTCTTACCTTCCCCATGTTACGCGTTGCCAAAACAAGTTTCATCCAGTTCCTCAAGCATCATCTTTTTCTGTAGACGAACAAGTTGTTGTATGCCACTGACAGAGAGGTCTAACATTTGATCATACTCTTCACGGGAAAATGGATTGTGTTCTGCGGTTCCTTGAATTTCGATGAACTTCCCGCTGCCTGTCATAACAATGTTCATATCAACATCGGCAGCAGAGTCTTCAGTATAACAGAGGTCGAGCATAGGAGTACCATTAACGATCCCGACACTCGTTGCTGCGATATTGTCAATGATAGGTGTATCGTCAATCAGACCTTGGTGTTGCAATGTCTTGCAGGCATCCCAAAGTGCCAAGAATGCCCCTGTAATTGCAGCTGTGCGTGTACCACCATCTGCTTGAATAACATCACAGTCAATCCAGATTGTTCTTTCCCCTAACTTATCAAGGTTAACAGCAGCACGTAGTGCTCTCCCTATGAGTCGTTGTATCTCCTGAGTTCTCCCGCCAAGTCTACCTTGGGTTGCTTCACGTTGCATGCGTTCCGTAGTGGATCGTGGTAACATTGCGTATTCCGCTGTAACCCATCCCCTATTCTTAATTCGCTGCTCACGCATGAAACGCGGTTGCTGTTCTTGAACGGATGCAGTACATATTACTTTGGTATCTCCAGTCGTAATAAGAACTGCTCCCTCAGCATGTTTAATATAATTCCTACTAATTGTAATTGGTCGCATTTCATCATTCTTGCGTCCATCTTCTCTGACCATGTAATCCTCATCTTCCGCTGTTAGTTGTCAGTGTGATTTCCTAAGCCTCCTTCAGAAAATCCAACGCCTTGGTATAACTTTTTTTCTGAAGATAATGCTTCAGCATAGTTGGAGCAGTTGCTTCTATAGCGATGGATATTTGCTGAATTTTGAGGAGTTGCTCTGTGATGTCGTCTCCCGTTGCGATACGGGTTAGCATCGTTGCCAATGTGTTTTGTAGTTCAACTGATTGTTCTGTTGTCATTGATTTACTCACTTTCTGTAGTAATAGGGGGTAATTCGTCAATCGCCTTACATGTTCTGAGACCTATGCTTTTTGGTGGATCATCATAACCTTTCCACGAATAAGGATCAACACCCGAAACAGGAATTACACAGCGACGATCCGCACTTGCAGGCCGTTCCCCTTCCCGAATTGACCACGGCAGAAGAGACCACGAATTACAATAATGATTCACCAATACACGTCTAAATGTGTCACCTCTGTTTTTCCGAGACCTATGCAGCAGATAACCGTTGAAAAAGACGAGTGTACCGGTTGTCACTTCAACGGGAACTTCATCTGAACCATCAAACCCATAACTCTCTTGTGCAAAATCAAATTCATCAGGATTCTCATGGTTGCGCTGCGGATATAGATACCCTTGCCGATGTGAACCCGGCAGCACCCATAAACATCCGTTCTCAATAGTAGCATCATCCATGGCAATCCACGCGCCAATGAGTGATCGGTCGCGTGTCGGAATATAGATCTCATCCTGATGCCATGCTTGTCCCTGAAAATTAGGGGGTTTAACGAACAACATTGATTGCATACACTTCACACTACCATCCCAAAACGGTAGATGTGCAGCAGTAATCTGGCTCAGAATACCACATATTTTCGGGTGTTTCACGTACTTTTCTATCGTCTCACTCACAAAGTGGGGTTGATGTATACAAAGGATTCTACCGATTGCCTCATCATCGCTAACACTCTCTGGCAAAGGTTTCATGTTATCACATTCGTATTCTCCCCGGGCAAGTGTGACAGTGTCTTGTCTGAGTTCTTTGATCTCATCGTCAGACAGCAAGTTTGGCACGACAAGGAATCCGTTTTCAATAAAAGATTGACATTCCTCCTCAGAGACAATTTCTGGAACATCAATTCTATCATTCATATCAGGTGTCATTGTTTTTTCCAGTATTATAGTAAAACATACAATTAATGAGGCACTTTTGTAGCACACCTCGGTAAGTTCGGTTTCCTAACCGAACCGAACATAATGTCCAATTAATTCTGACTTCTACTATATATTGACCGGCCTCCTACTATTCGTAGCAATCAGTTTCCAGCGTTTAGTTTTCAGTTACACTCGATTTGCAAGGAACATTTCACCTACTGCTAAAGCAAAAACCGTTAAGAGAAGATACATTGAAATACCTTGGTTTTTCTCAACATCTTCGCGATATTCTTGTCTCACTTCTGGTGTAATTTCTGTGGGAGTTCTATCTGCTTCTGTTGACCCTACAAGCAAGCTGGTCAACTCTTCAGGATCGCGGGGTGTGATGTCAGACTCATCTGTCTCAACATTCACGACATAGTACTGTGTAGATTCACCTGAACGGTGAACAGAATAGATGCCTGGGTTTTGTGTTTCTGCGTAGTATAGATTCCCTTGTTCATTCAACGGCAATCGCGTCTCTTTTCCATCTGGATTGAAAACTGCAACCTCTTTTCCAGCACCGTCTCGGGAACCGATGTATTCCAGATCATCCCCTACACGATAATCAGGAACTTTACCTGCTTGTTTCAAGGCAAGATACTTGACAGTTTCATGCAGGAAAGGCAGAAAAACACCGTGTATAGGCAGATCGTTCCATTCACGGTCAATTGAAGATGTATAACAGAGAACGCGTCCGTTCCCGTACACCTTCTCAAGCAGTGCTGGATTCCCATCATCATAGGAAGCGATGGCAGTTGAATCTGTAGTTGGAGCGGATTGATAGAACCTATAGAACCTACCTTTACCAAAATCCCCGTGGTTTGGATTGCTAAACGGCACGAAAATAGGGTGTTTATAGTCAACACTTGCAATTACCTTAAATTCCAGTTTTCCGATAGGATCACCCACTGCTTGCATCAATGTGCAAGGTAGAAGCGGGTTATCTGCGCCGCCAAAGTGCTGTTGATATACACCTGAATCGATCTGGTCGCCAAGTGTGATTATCAGTCCACCACCAGATTTTACAAAGGTTTTTATTCTCTCAGCTTCTGCTGTGCTGAATTGTTTGACATTTGCCATGATAAGGACATCGTATCTTTGTAATGCCGCTTCGGATGGAAATGACACCGATTCTGTGTAGTCAATGGGAGTCCCTTCGCCGCCAACATTCTTCAGTGCTCTTGTCAGAAAGAAAGTTTCATCATCAATATCAGAACTTTTTCTTTCACCGTTGACACAATGAACTTTGATAGACTGCATGCTTTGCACTGTAAAATAGTACCGGTTATCGATCTCTAAAGCATCATTTTCAATTTCTACCCACCCCGTATGTGCTGACTCAGATTGTAAATCTACTTGCAGGTTAAACGCAGCGTCCGTGCTGTCATTAGGTTCAATATCTAATTGCATCGCTTCAACTTTACGTCCATCAATATACAGAGTAACAGGTAAGTTTTCTATGCGTTCAGTATTAAAATTGTGAACCCGTGCTACCAGTTCAGTATCTTTCTGTTCAATGAGGACAACAGGTGGAACGTTGATGTCAGTAATTGCTCGGTTTTTCGGTTCTTCTTCTCCTACATTGACGAATTCTATATCAACATCAGGACTAAGGCGATCAGTTTCAAGGAAGTTATCCCATCCACTTTTTTGCAAATCTCCAACGAGGTATATCTGTTTCTGTCCAATTGAGATGCCTTTAAGTATTTCATCAGCGGTTTGGATAGCATCAAGATAATCAGTCGTATAATTGGTAGTTTCTGCATTTTCTATAACTGTTCTGATATGGTTATGCTCCGTTTCTAAAGGTAGAACTTGCCTTGCTTTGTCTGCCGATAGGATTAGTGCTGTGGCATCCGCAATATCCAAACTGTCGAGTCGGTTGATTGCCTCTTTTTTTGCACGTTCAAAAACACCTTCATACTGCATGCTGTAGGATGTATCCAGAATGATAACTGCATTCCGAACCCCTCCTAATTCCGGTGCAGTGGCTGGGTCTTGTGCGAAGAATGGACGCGCAAAAGCAAAACCGAGGAGTAACAACATCAATATACGCATGAGCAGCAGAAGCAACCTTTTCAGTCTATGCCGCTGTACATTCGTTTGATGTGACATCTGAATAAAACGGATAGTGCTAAATACCAGACGACGTGCACGTTCACGGTTAAGTAGGTGAATAATAAGTGGGATGGATGCGCCGACTGCTCCCGCAATAGCAAACGCTCCTGCTAAAAAACCCATCGCGTGAATCTCCTTCTTTAAGTATCCTCGGGTATTGGTATAGGTTCAGTGAACTCTCTACCATCCTTTTTCGCTTGTATTCTGCGGCGATCCCATTCAAGAATTTCTTGTAGGACTTACGCAAATTTGGGTGTCACTGTGTGAGAATCTTGCATTTTTTAAGGATTTTATCCCCGATTTTTGCCATTTTTAGGGATTTTCCCGCCTTTATCCCCCCGCAAGCGAGGGGGAATGCGTAAGCCCTATCTTGGTAATATTCTGCTTTAGTTTCTGCAAATCCTTCTGCATATCCTTCTGCAAAGATTCTATCTCTGTATTTTTTGGCATAGCCTAACATGATACCCTCCCATGCCAGATGTTCTATTGCGATTCATCGGACTCTAAGGTGTCTTCAAGGGCAGGTATAGGTTCAGTGAACTTTCTACCATCCTTTTCCGCTTGTATTCTGCGGCGATCCCATTCAAGAATTTCAAGAATTTTTTGGTGATATTCTGCTTTAACTTCTGCTTTAGCTTCTGCAAAGACTCTATCTCTGAAGATTTTGGCATAACCTAACATGGCACCCTCCCATATATGTGCGGCAATAAAAAACCAACCGACTATTAGTGTCATTAACACTGCCATTCGTGTTAGTATTGTATCACCAAGTTGTTCCAGTTTCCAGTCAGTCAGTAATTCAAGCAAAGTGTTAGTGATGATTAGAGTTAAGAAGATTCCGACAAATAAATTGAACCATTTTCGCGGGATTCTGACTAACGACACAAAATCATCTTCATTTTTTGACATATCATCAATTATACTACAAAATTTGTTATTCAGCAAGCGAGAAGCAATCACATACAAGGATTTGCATGAGTCCTCCTAAATAAATCCTTGTCGCTTCGCTAAATATGAGGAAAGCGATCTATCAATCGGTGTTGAGGTATTGATTATATTGTAATCTATATCCGATTGGTTCAAAGTCGTCCTATAATGGTGAATGAATTCGTTAAAATTACTGAGATAACTTTCCTGAATGACCTTTGGTGTGGTGATAATCTCTTGGTCAGTCTCAGAATCAACAAAACGGATCAACTTATCAAATTCAAATGCCACTTCCTGCTCAGATAACACATGAAATACGATAACTTCATGTCCATCGTATCGAAGATGTTCAAGTCCGTCAATCACCTCATCAGGATTATCATCGTAAAGGTCTGAAATGAGGATTACCAATCCACGTTTCGTTAGCCGTTCCGCAATCTGATGTAGCGGTTCACCGATACGCGTGTGCTTCTCAGTCTGAAGGTTTTCGAGTGTCAACAGTATGGAATGCATGTGTGATGCACTACTCCGGGCAGGTAAGTATTGATGTACTTTATCATCAAAATAGGCGAAACCGACCGCATCCCGTTGTTTTGCCATAAAATATGAAAGAGAAGCGATCAAAAAACTTGCGTAGCGCAGTTTAGACAAAGGTTCAACAGCACCTGTCGATTCGTCTTGTGATAAAGCTTCGATTTCATCTAAATCCTCTGGGGAGGGATGCGCCATAGATTCACTCGTATCTAACAGGATATAGCAGTTGAGATTTGTCTCTTCTTCAAACTGTTTGATGTAGTATCGGTCAGTTCTGCCGTAAACTTTCCAGTCAATATGTTTTGTATCATCCCCTGGCATATATTGTCTGTATTGTGAAAACTCTACACTAAACCCGTGGTATGGACTTTTGTGTAATCCAGAAATAAAACCTTCAACGACATATCTTGCGATGAGTTCAAGATTTCCAATTTGTGCGAGAATTGTAGGATTTAAGAACCGCCGTCCTTCTATTGTTTGTTGCATTGTGTGATCCTTGTGTTATTTTTTTCTGAGAACAAGTAGGGTTAGATCGTCAAATTGGTCTGCGTCCCCTTGAAAGTCCATGACTGACTCATAGATTAAGTTGCAGATACTCGGTGCATCTCCACCGTGGCTATTTTTAGCGATCTGTTCAAGTCGTTTCTCATCATAGAACTCATCATCAATATTGACAGTTTCCGTAACCCCATCAGTATAAAAGATGACAAGGTCTCCGCTTTCAAGTTTCGTTTGTTCAGCTTCGTATTTAGCGATGAGTGGGACCATATCATTAGGAAACATGCCTAATGGTAATCCGCCTACATCTTCTCCCAGCCATACTATGTTGCCGCCATTTTTCACAATAATCGGGGGATTATGTCCTCCATTGAGTGTTGTCAGCATATCGGTTTCGGGGTTGAGATGGCTATAGAAGAATGTAGCATATTTTTCTTCTGTTCCGCTGACATAGAGTAGTGAGTTTAGTGTCATCGCCATGTCTATCAGTTCATTTTTCATATCGGCGGTATTTTCATTTTCCCGTCCTCTTGCGCTTGATAATTCAGATAGCAGTCCTGCTCGTAGCGTCGCCATCAGCAGTGCAGCCTGCATCCCTTTTCCTGAGACATCGGCAATAGCGAGTCCCCATCCGCCAGCTACCAACTCTATACAATCAAAATAGTCTCCACCGACCGGACCGCGGGGTTCATAATGTCCTGCGACCTCATATCCCGGTATATCGGGAAGAGTATCAGGAATAAGGTTTTCTTGAATCTTCCGTGCTTCCTCCATCTCTGTTTGTAACTGTCGTGCTTCAAGTGCTTCTTGATGTAGATGTGCATTTTCGATTGCAACACCTGCTTGTTTTGCAAATGAATCGATGAGGATTTCATCTTCATCCGTAAATTCAGCGGTTCTTCCACCCCGTTCCTCTTTATCACCGACGACGAGAACACCTAATATATCCCCATCGCGCCCCTGAATGGGACCTGCCATCAGATTTCTACCGCCGAATAGATTATCAACTTTAGTGAAACAACGGCCTGTTTTCCCTTCTTTAACAACACCTGCTAACATATCTAACGAGGTTCTTTCGTCAGACTCTTTTGCTTCAGGGGTATCACTGTTTAGTGGAATTGATAATGCATCTTTATCGTCTTCACCTGGGTTTTCAGAAATGAGTGTCGGCGGGAATACATATCGGAGTTCAAGTTTCTCTTGTGCTTGTTGTATCAACATCAACCCGCCAACATTTGCATCCAACAGTGCGACTGCTTGATGAACGACCTGCTCAGCGGCATCCTCAGGTTGTAACAATTGACATATCTGAGGTGCACTCTCTGCTAACATAAACAGACGGAACTTTTCACTCTGTATGCCTTCAACAATACGTGAATAGGCAATGGCGATTGAAATTTGGTGTGCAAGAATGTGCAGTAACTCCAGTTCCCATTTTTCAAATTGCGCGCGACCAAATAATCTTCCTAAACTCAGGATACCCAGAAATTCATCGTGTATCTTTAGAGGCACCCATAAACAATGTTCTACACCGCCATCCATCAACTCAGCGTTTCGCTCAATAAATTGTTGTAATGGTTCTGGTGGTGAATCTAACGTAATTAAAGAACAGTCAAGCAAAGTCTCGACTTCTGTCTGTTCTATCTCAATAGGTGGTATCTCTGCATCTGGTGTTGAGGCGGCAAGCGTTAGGTAATTATCTGAGGGGTGAAAACAGTAAATTGCACCGCTACTTGCTTGAAGCGTGCCGAGTGTGATACGAAGATAGGTTTTACTGGAGACGTTGAAATTACTATGACCAGAGATAAGCGTCTGACCTAACTGCTCCAGTTCTGATAGACTAAATATAAGACGCTGTATTGTTTCTTCTGCTGAACTTACACGCATGTGAATTGTTCCTTTGCCTCTACGGAACTTAATGTAGGCACTATATGATGCTGAATCATGCTGACCCGTTTAGGTAGGATACGGTGGTTAGCAAATCATTCCCGATATAAAAACGGTAACCTGTTAAACTCAGAGATATTAGAAATTAGCAATAGCTGTTTTTTCATCGGGGAAGATACCGGCATACTTGGCTATTGCCATCATGCGAAAAGTTCGTTCTTGCGTGGCGGACAGTCCACAAAAATTTAACGTCCCTTCCCGTTCTTCCAATGCCTCAATAATCTCTATCAGGATAGATATACCTATACTATTAATAAGTGCAGTCTTGTCTAAGTTAATGACCAATTGCGTATATCCCTTTTCTATGAGTTCTAAGGCTTTCTTTGAGAGTTTTTCTCCGAGTGCGTCGTTTAAATAACCTGCTGTTTCTAACACAGCATATTGACGTTCAGCCCGTATCTGAATATCTAATTTGTTTGCCAAACTTTACCTCCTTAAACAGTGCAACTGCTGAATAAAGACACTACGCAGTCTTACTTTTTACCATACTAATCGTTGTACCGTTTTCTCCACTCATAATATCAACGCTGTCCATTAGGGCATGGATGATCTCTAACCCCCATCCCCGTTTCCGCATATCCGGATGTAAATCTGGCTTGTTGTTTCTGCGTTGTTTCTTATTTTCAGGGGAGAACCCTACTCCTTGGTCACTGATCTTGAATTCCAACCCATCAGTTCTCATGATATACTTGATGATCACCTGTCGGTCTGGACTCTGGCTATGCTCAAAAGCGTTTATGCAAGATTCAATCAATGCTACTTGGATTTCCTCAATCTCTACTTCACTAAAACTCATTGATTCAGCGATGACTGACGCTAACTGAGCAGCAGCAAGTTCCATATCCGGGCGCATCGGTATCGTCAGGAGCACTTGGTCATTGGAATGTTTAGTTGCCACGCTAAGTTGCCTCCTTGGTCAATAGTTTGAATTCTAATTTATTCCGTTTTATAATGTGCCTAATTGAGAACATGTGATCTGGTGTTAGACAACGTCAATGCATCTGTTAGGAACAGTTCAATTCTTATGTGTATTTTCAAATAGGATACCAGAATCTGCAAAATATTGCAAGTAATGAATTTATATCGTGGATGTGTATAGTCTTAATTTATCGTGCAAGTATTATTACATGTAAAACGATTAAAAGTCAACATACATTTCAGTTATGACAATTCCAAACTTGTGTACGGCACACGGTGTGTGCCTATTCCTATGAAGAACGTATGTAAGAACGGCACACGGTGTGTGCCTACTACTATTAATACTTGCATATTTACGCTGCAAAGGTTTTGAGGCATTCCTCATAGACCTTGAATCGTTCTCCCTCATGTTCTTCAGCGTCAACGAGTTTTAGCCACAACGCGCTATCCTTCTTTTTACCACTCAATTGACGACGACTTCCAAGATTGGATGGGTCTGGTCCATTCCAGACGACTTCACCTCCTTGGAGATAGATGAATTTTCCACGGTATTTGTCTATCATGTTTTTCTGATTATCAAGATAGACTAATCCTTGTTCACAAGTTGTGCGACGCCAGTTAGAAACCATCTGAGGTGTATCGGTCTCAACAGAATCAAACTCCGCTAAAGGTGCCGTTACCTCGCTTGCCCAATCAATCTCGTCTAAGTCTACAGTCCCGAATCCGCGCTGTGCAGCGATAAGTATATGGTTTCGATCACGTTTAAACGGAGGCGTGGGCCAATCGGACGCTGGATCATGTCCCATCAAGTGCATGCCGACGGTGTCAGTAGCAATCGGATGATCGCCTGCAATAAGCGCATTGCAGATTCTTCCTTCACCACCCCACTCGCGGCCCCATTGACCTGTTAGAGCATCAATGATATTGAGACACGGTTTAGTTATCAACGCAAGATCAGGTAATACATAAGAGAGACGGATAAGGTGATGATAATAACTCCTCGTCCGCCCTTCAGGAAGCAGCATCGGTGGCAATCCAAATAGGTTCTTCGTGCATAACGTAATTCCCATAAAAGCATGGTTCTTCATCTTTGCGACAGAAATAACAGCATCAGCATCCTCAAAACAGGCACTCAGCGTATACCGATCAAACATTGAACCGCCACCCGGTACATCGTAGACCTTAAATGGTGGGAGGTTTGAGTCTACAAATTGCACCCCGAATTCCTTGAGATGATGTTCGTAATTGAAACCTGGTGGCATACGATTTCCGTGTATATACGGGTTTGTATCGGTAGCAATCAGTTGTGCTGTTGTATGTTCCTTGAGCAAGCGTAGAAATGCGCGACACACTGCATCATCAACCAATTCTCGACGTCTGCCTTCAAAGTAGATGATCCGTTCATGGGGTTTCATCATATTAAACTTGATGACGACCTTTTTCGCGTTCTCGATCAGTTTCCATGATTTCGTGAGTGGGTCGGTAATGCGTCTGAGTGTTTGGTATATCTCCTCTTCCGTTGCACGATAATCACAATGTGCTGCCCGTACTTTGAACTGTTTTTCTGTCATTGCTCGCTCCTTATAGAAATGCCCAATTAACCGTAACACTATTTAATATTTTTTAAAGATACATAAATAATAGCAGCTTTGTTAGATATTTGCAATATGTTTAACTATTTTTGGGGTAGGTATTGATATAAACACGACTGAAGATCCCATAGATGTACCACTCCATCAGCACCTCCACTTGCGAAGGTTCTGCGTTGTGTCCCCGTATTTATACCAATTTGAATTATTTTTATTCCATTCTTCCGTAGGTTGGGTTGAGG
>CAZURU010000048.1:0-19149 GCA_964623585.1 uncultured bacterium | reverse complement strand
GCCTTTTCTATCACATCAGGATCAAGCGTCACCTCGTATTCAGATAAGTCATCTCCACTGTCAATTGCTTCCAGTATATTCCCGATTTTATCAATACGCACTTTTGCCATGTGTGAACACCTGACTGAACACGCTGTCCAAAATTGCACTTTAGGAAATTCTTGCGCTAAGTTTGATGTTAATTCACATTCCGAAGCGACAAAAGCCCGCTCTAAGTTGTCCTCTGCAACGCGACCAGCAATATCATTCATAATTTGACTGGTACTTCCGTAAAAGTCTGCTTCCTTTAGAACATCTGGGCGGCATTCCCAGTGTGCGTAAAGTTTTCGTCTTGAATGACCTTTAGGTATTTCAAACGATTCACGTATCGTCATCAGGTCAGATAGTGTAAATCTCTCGTGTACCTCACAAACGGCCCCGCGCGCTGTGTTATCCTTACCAGGATATACGACATTCTTCTCGCCTTTCAGTTCTTCTTCCAAGTTCTGTGCAAAGAAAATATCAGGAACGAAAATCAGGGTATCCCCTGGCATAGACTTAGCGATATGTGCAGCATTTGCCGATGTACAGCAAATATCCGACTCTGCTTTCGCCTCTGCATAACTATTGACATAAATCATTACCGGGGCACCAGGATAAAGATCTTTCAATTTTCTAACGTCTTCCGCGCCAAAGTTATCAGCGAGTGAACACCCAGCGGTTTTATCTGCTACTAAGACCGTTTTGTCTGGACTTAATATCTTTGCCGTTTCTGCCATAAACGGCACACCATTAAAAATAAGATAAGGGGATTCTGTCTTAGCGGCAAACATACTTAACCCCAGCGAATCACCCTGTTCTTCTTTATCGGATAGACCAAAAACCAAAGGTTCCATGTAGTTGTGACCTAACATCACAACATCATGCTTCTGTTTCAAAGTTCGTATCTTATGTACAGTCTTGGCGTGGGCTTCAATATCAAGGAATGTTAAACTTGGGTGGTGTCTACTATATAACTCCTGTTTAACGTCTTCAAGTGTGAGTTCCTTATGACCCAGTCCATCTTTTGAACGTTGCGTTTGTTCCACATGGGGAGTATTGTCCGTAGTATCCATGTTTTGATCACGCTCCAATTTGATGGTTAGGAGTAGATCGTAACCGATAATGCTTACAAAATCTATTCCTAACAGTTTCTTCTGTTCATAATAGGATACTCACATTTGACGTATTTGTCAAGGATATCACACAAAAAAGCTAAATTATGGTATAATTCTTGGTATGAAAACGAAGAATATGCTCGCTTTAGCCGTAGTTATGCTATTAATGCTGAATATAAACTTTACTGCAGATGGTCTATCAGTCAAACTTAGAGGCAAGCTTGCACTTGCTGGTATCCTCTCAGGGGCTGCGATTCTGACGATTTCGCTTGTTAAGCATGACAGAGAAGTCTCTGAAAACTTATTGTCAGAACTTGGTCATGCTGAGGTTATCTGGAAGATAAACCGTGGATTTGATGCCTGGTATGTTTATCAGTTCAAAGAACAGTCGTATTATTTCTTAAATAACCGATATATTCAAGAAAGACCCTCAATTATATCTTTAGGGTCTTTCATTGAAACCTCACCGATAGGTTCTATTGATAAAGAATCAAAACTTGAGAACAGAGAATATATTACCCCATCTCTTATTGATATGACTTTCTTAGCGAACCCCAAGTGGTTGTCATTTTCCTTTTCGCATCAACAGCGAGTCCCTTTATCTATCTTTCTCTATCAGCATCAGTTGGGAGACAGACGTTTGCTGACCCTGGATCAGTGGCAGTACTATTTGAAGTGATAAAGATTGCATCTAATTTAGTAGCATCTTCCCTGGTACCGATGCGAAGAATCGTTTCACCCGTTTTATCAAATTCCCAGATTCTATCAAAAGTTCCGCCATTTAAACAGTAATTGATTCGATCCCAATGCCACTGGTTCTTTGTGCCGATATCTCATGGTTACCATCGCGTCGGGAGAAAAAAGCGATCTCTGTATTATCTGGTGACCATGTCGGATAATAATCAGCTGCATTGTTATCTGTCAGATTTACCGGGGACTTTCCAGTAGTATCTGTTATGTATATTTCCCCATCCCCATCTATATCTGAAGTAAAAGCAAGCGTTAGTGAGAAGTGTGTTTCGCAGAATGCTATTCCCGAACACACATGACAATACAACAGTATCGTTCCTATGAGTTGACAATGTAATGATAGCAGAAATTGCATTTTCTGTCTACACTGAAGAATTTGTAATATAAGTTTCACTATTATAGCATTAAAACAGAGAATGTGGTATGATAGTTAGAGATGAATTCTGTGCCAATTATTGTCAATCGAGGTTAGAAATACCTCAAACAAGCATAATGTGGTAATTTGGCTTAAAGTGTTTTAAGTGACAATTTGATACAAACATGTATGTAACAGCATAAAGGAAACGCAACTATGGCAAAAAAACCTACGAAGAGACGAAAGAGACAGGGTAATAGTCAGAGAACATCTACTAAGAGCAATAATCCCAAGTATTATTATGATCAAGGAATGGCTAAGGCAGAACGGAATAGCCACAAGGGAGCAATCAAAGATTTCACACGTGCCATTCAACTGAAACCTGATTATCTTGAGGCATATTACGCTCGCAGTATTTCAAAATCAGCACATGGTGAAATCGAAGATGCTGTTGATGATTATAATAAAATCATTGAATTAAATCCTGAATACATAGATGCATATATAAGACGAGCTGAAGCATTTATCTTAATGGAGAATGCACAGGATGGCATAAAAGATTGTAACACTGCAGCAAAGCTTAATCCAGAATGTGTAGAAGTATTTCTCACACGAGCATGGGCTTATGAAATCGAAAATGAATATGAAAAAGCACTTGCAGAATATTACCACGCAATACAGTTGGACCCTAAATGTACTGAGGCATACTTTCATAGAGGAAATCTCAATCACGAGTACGAGGAATATAAAGATGCCATTGCCGACTACGATAAAGTACTCGAGTTAGACCCTGATAATCAAGAAGCCTGGGATTATCGACAGGAATGTACGAGAGAATTAAATGACGGGAACGCGATCGATTTTGAAGATATAGTTATTTTACCTGGCAATGACGATGATTCAGAAAACGGTATACACATAATGCAGGATTTCTTTGATGCCGTAATTCCTGAAGTAACTGATGAAGACATCGCACTATTTCAAATTGATGTCGTCAATGCAAATGAAAGCATAGAACAGGATCCAGAGGATATTGATGCTTATCTTAATAGAGGAATCGCAAAAGGCAATTTAGATGATTTTGAGGGGGCTATTGATGATTTTGGTGAAGTTATTAAACGGCAGCCAGATCACTTTGAAGCTTATAATCTTAGAGGAACAGCAAAAATGTCACTCGAACTGTATCAGAATGCAATTGCTGATTTTGACAAAGCAGTACAATTGGCACCTGATCATTGCTTCTCATATTACACCCGAGGCGTTGCGAAGAATGAATTAGGATTACTTCAAGAAGCTATTGCCGACTTTGACATTGCAATTCAATTAAAACCTGATGCATTCCCAGTTTACGTGAGTAGATCAATGGCTTATATGGATTTGGGTAAGATGCCAGAATCAATGGCTGATTTTGCTAAGTGTGTGCAATTGATACAAGAGGCTGATGATGATGTGGATATGCACGCTGTGTTCGGTGAAATAGCCAAAAGATTAGAAGATGATAGAACTTAATGATTGCCCTTATTATACAATCCCCCTGTTAATAATGTCAAGAAGTCCGTTTTATCTAATAAAATCCTTGACAATAACAAATCCTTTGTGTAAAATATACATAGAAAAGTCATAGAAAAACAATTGGGACAATTGGAGAATAGAAGTCATGACACGACAAATACTGCACAAAATAAATTCCTCTAAGCAACCCTTTGTCATGTATATCCTAATAGGAATGCTGCTAACGAGTTGTGCCTTAGCACCCAATCCTGAAATTGATGTCTTTATTGAACCGGTTGAAGGACAAACTAACACAAAGATTGATCCGCAGACGGGTGCTGTTACAATGCAAAAGAACGGGGTAGCAGTAACATTAGAGCCGTTAGATGAAATAGAAATGTATTCCCTGACGGAAGACCCGCATATCAACCCCTATCTCATCGTAGAGAATAACGGTAACGTTGAACCTATCTATACAGTCTTTCTTATGACTGTTCACAATTTGACTACCCCGAGAGTTGTCGTGGAGGAATCGGCACAACTCATTGATCGAAACGGTGCACAATACGCAAATCTACCTTTCGATTACTTTGAAGACCTTTACGCTAGTGTAACACAGACAGATCAGAATGTTCAACAATCCAGAACTATTCCACATTACCATCCGTATTATCCTTATTACCGTTCATATCTGGATATTGCGGCATTGGAAGCAGGACAAGAATTCGCAGCTGAAAGTCTATTTGAGAGCGGTAAGCTGTTTAAGGGTGCGAAACGAAGGGGACTCATTGTTTTTGATAGATTGAATCGTGATACCGTTGATATGAGGATTATCGTACCCGAAATCAGTATAATTCATTCTGAAGAGAAACATGAAAAACTAAAATTTAATTTCGATTTTAAACAAGTGATCGCAGAGAATTGATTAACTTTGCATCAATATAACTTGGATTACCAACTTATTAAAAGGGAGAATAGATTGATGAGAATGTGGTGTGTAGGACTGTTGATAATTGGATTAATTGCCTTTTCTGGTTGTCAACCTTCTGATAAAACAACAGATAATGCTACAGATGATACACAGGAAGCAGATGATACACAGGAAGCACAGCAAGAGCTAAAAATAGCAGTTGCTGCTCCGTTTACAGGAAATGCTGCTGCCTTTGGCGAAATGATAAAAAAAGGGGCAGAGCTCAAACAGAAAGAGATTAACGAAGCGGGTGGAATAAACGGTAGAATGTTAAAGATACTTTTTAGAGATGATGCCGGTAAGGATGCTGAAGCAAGCCTTGTTGCTGAAGGAATCACTAACGACAGAGAAATATTAGCAGTTGTTGGTCATTTTAACAGCGCGTGCACATTAGCAGGTCAACCGATCTATGATGATGCTGGAATTGTTGAGTTTTCACCAGGTTCAACAGCTGTCACTGTCTGTGAAGGCAGCAAATGGACATTTCGCAACTTGTACCGCGATGATTTTCAAGGAAAGTTTATAGCACAATACATAGATAATGTTTTGACTGAGCTTGAAACCGTCGCAGTCTTCTTTGATAACGATGACTATGGACGCGGACTCCGAAACGCATTTGTCAATGAAGTAGAAAAAACTGACCTCACGCTCGTTGCATCAGAGTCTTACGAGAGAGATACAACAAACTTCAAAGCACAACTTACCAGTATAAAGGCAAAGAAACCAGACGCAATTTTCATCTCAGGCCTATATACAGAAGCAGGCTTAATTGTCAAACAAGGCAGGGAAGCAGGTGTTACTTCACAGTTCTTCGGTGCTGATGGGATTGACAATGCAGTATTTTTGGATACGGCAGGTTCACTCGCTGCTGAGGGCACATATATTACGACTCCTTTCCTCTTTGGAGAAGACGACCCAAAAGCACAAGAAATGGCTGCCAATTTTGAAAAACTTCACAATGTTTTGCCAGATACATGGGCAGCATTAACTTACGACGCTATAGGAATGATTGCTGAAGCATTGGAAAAAACTTACAATCCTGAAGCAGAACTCGCTGAGAATCGTACTGCTATTCGCGAACATCTGGCAACAATTGATACGCCTGAAGAAGGATATATGGGGGTAACGGGTCTCACATACTTTGATCACAATGGTGACACAGTCGATAAACCCGCTTACGTTAAAATTGTTAAGGATGGGAAGTTTGCCCCCGCAGAGAAACAACTTCTTGAACTGAAATAAACGCACTTATAGAATGACGCGTTTTTTGGATTGACCCTTTACCCTAATTCTCTCTTTCCGATACATAGAAAGTCAAGTATATGTGGGCACAGTTATTTGAACAATTAATCAACGGTTTGGTTCAAGGTGGAATCTACGCGCTTATAGCCGTTGGTTACACTATGGTTTACGGCATCATCCAACTTATAAACTTCGCACACGGCGAAATCTACATGTTCGGTGCCTACTTTGGATTGATCCTTATCACTGTTTTCCACATCCCGTTCTGGTTTGCATTACCGTTAGCCATGGTGCTCTGTGCAATGTTAGGCATGTTGATTGATTATGTAGCCTATCGTCCCCTCCGAAATGCACCCCGTCTGTCTGCATTGATAACTGCAATTGGAATTTCGATTGCACTTCAGAACCTTGCACGGATAATCTGGTCTGCAACTCCTAAAACCTATCCATCAGATGATCTACCATCATTCTTTGTCAGTGGAATAAGCATGACCGGTGAGGTGATTAACGCAATTCCTCTACCAGGAGGTGGTACGCTGCCTTATCGGGATGTTTTTATTCTGCTGATCGCTGTAGTGTTGATGATTATTCTCAACCTATTGATATACTATACAAGAATAGGAAAGGCTATGCGAGCATGTGCACAGAATGCCACCGCAGCAAATCTTATGGGTATTAATGCAAATAGAGTTATTTTAGCAACTTTTGCAATCGGCTCTGCATTAGGGGCAGTTGCAGGCGTGATGGTTGGACTGAGTGAGAATGTTAACCCTCAAATGGGGTACTATAAAGGGGTTGCAGCGTTCGCAGCAGCAGTGCTGGGTGGTATCGGTAGCGTCACAGGTGCAATAGTCGGAGGTTTACTCATAGGTATTGCAGAGGCATTTGGTGCCGATCTTCACTCAGGTTATAGAATCGCATTTGCGTATATCATCATGATGCTCGTAATATTGATTCGTCCAACAGGTCTATTTGGAAAGGCAACAAGTAAGCGTGCATAAGTAATAAGCTAATCTTAGGTTAATTATGAAAGATAAACTTACCCCAAGGAACATCATTCTCTGTGTTGCCATCTGTTCACTACCCTGGTTCTTGTTCGGCATTGATGAAATTAGTAGTCTATTACTAGATCAATACAGGATCAGTTTCGGATGGCCCGGTGCTGATTATGTTCTTCGGATTATCGTCCGCGCATGTCTCTATATGCTGCTTGCTATTGGACTAAACATTGTTTGCGGTTTTACGGGTCTGCTTGATCTGGGATATGTTGCTTTTTATCTCATCGGCGGTTATACGGCAGGCATACTTATGTCACTTCATGGTGTTCATTACTGGATTGCGTTACCATTGGCGGTGGTGCATGCAACTACATGGGGTCTATTACGAGGAATCCCTACCTTACGCCTCACCGGGGACTACTTCGCCATCGTTACTTTCGGTTTTGCTGAGTTATTCTTCCGTATCGTTAGAAATGAGACGTGGTTGACAGGTGGCGTTCCTAACGGTCAATTGCGTGGTATTCCAACACCGACAATACCATTCACATCTATTTCTTTCTCCCAAAACTGGCACGACTACTACCATATAATAATCCTATTGGCTTTAGTCATTTTCGTTACCTATAGACTACAAGACTCAAGAGTTGGTAGGGCATGGGTTGCAATTCGAGAAGATGAGCAAGCTGCAGAAAGCATGGGGATAAATGTTGGTCGTTATAAGTCCTTGGCTTTTGCCGTAAGTGCTGCAATAGGAGGCATTGGCGGGGCGTTCTTAGCACAATTTCAAGTCAGTTTTAGTGCTCCATTTTTTGAGTTCTGGGAATCCATCTTCATACTCTGTATGGTCGTCTTGGGTGGCATGGGAAGCATCAGGGGGGCAATGTTAGGGGCTGCCATTCTTGGCTCGTTAGGTGAAATACTACGTGTGGCTCTAAAAAATTATCCTGAAATCGCCGGATCCCGTATGCTCATCTTTGGAATAATCTTAGTTCTCTTAATGCGTTTCCGTCCTTCCGGTTTGATGCACAAAAAATCATAAGCAGCACATTACGCGTCATCTGAAAATATCAATTATCAGCACGCATTCTCCAATGCTGCATAAGTAATTCTCCCACTAATAGCACTATTGCAATGAAGATAAACCATTGAAATCTGTCCCGTAATTCACCATCTGCCGTAATCTTGTATCTCTGCTTCTCAATCCTTGATAAATCTGAGATCAACTGAGAAATCCCTATATCTGCGTGATAGTAATTGCCATTACCAGACTTCGCTAATTCAAACAACCCCTCCTCATCCAAGGTTGTTAAAACCAGTTGACCTTTTGTATCCCGTTTGTATCCCATGCTTTCATCAGGCAGCGGAATAGGTACAGACTTACCAGAATCACCAAAACCGATACAGAAGATAGATATTCCCTCCATCTTCGCTGCTTCCACTGCATCAGATACATCCTCACCGTGGTCCTCACCATCGGTAAATAGAATAAGGACTTTATGTCGACTTGAATTTGTGATGGTAGGAACAGAATCGTTACCTTCACGAATGAAGCGTTCCTTTGCAACCTCTATTGCATTGCCTATACGAGTCCCACGATGAACCAGTGAATCGGGTGTCAACGCAGACAAAAACTCCCTGATAGTACTAACATCGTCTGTCAGTGGACATACGACAACGCCTGCTTCAGCGAAATAGAGGAGACCGACACGGTCACCGTGTAATTGACCCAGAAGTTCAAAAATCACCTCTTTGGCATGCGTAAGTCTACGCACAGAATCACCATCCGTAGCAAGCATACTCGTAGAGGTGTCCAGTGCCAACATCACATCCAGTTTTTCCGCAACAGTTTCAGGGTTGTTCCCCCACTGTGGAAATGTAAGTGAAAAAAAAATCGAAAGGAATATCAATATAAACAGTACGATTTGTGCCTTCTGTCGTTTTATGGCAGCAGCACTAATACTGCTTTGGTACAGCAAGATCGCTTTCTGTTTTCTATGCCAACCAAATCGTAACAGTAATAAAAAAATAGGCAACCCGAATAAAATGAAAATCAGAAAATCCGGATTACCGAAACGGAACCAATTCATGCTTCTACTGTGTTAACTATAAATGTTGATTCAACCATTCAATGTGTTGTTTATATCTCTCTATTTCCTCAAGTTTCCTCGTATCACTCCAATTGTTGCTCTTACTGATAAAGTCTACTATCTGCTCTGCCCTGTCTAAACCTTGTCCTTGAGTCCATCCAATACGTGTCCTTCTCCACAACACGTCATCAAGCGTTATTGCCATCTCTCCAGTAAAAGCATAGAGAATTTCTGCTTTCAAAAAAGAGTGATCATCTGTCATACGTTCTGTAAGACTGGAATCACGATTAACTAATTCCTGAATACTTAGATAACCGCTATAGCCGTATCGCTGAATAAGTCGCTCCCGATCTACCGCTATAGATTGACCGTGTCCGTTGTCGGTTTGATTGCTTTCATCAGGAACGATTACATCTGAATTCGCACTCGGTAATGGACAGCGTGCAGTCTTACAAGTACGAGGCACACTCAAAAAATCTGCAATATAATCTACTGTCTCTTCCGCTATAAGGCGATGTGTAGTAAGTTTTCCACCATATACATACAGGATACCACTTGGACTTTCAGTTATCAGATGTTCTCTTGAAACAAAATTCTTGCTATCACCTATCAGTTTTGTCTGACTATTAGCAATCAGGGGACGTATACCAGCATAAGTACCGATAATTGAATTCTGATCTAATGACATACTTGGAAAAAGTCTTTTCGCCTCAGCAAGCAAATATGCGACTTCATCAGCAGATGGACGAACATCCTTCGGATCACCTTCAGGCGTTGTTTCTGTTGTTCCAACTATAGATGTATTATCATCGCCTGGTAGAACAAAGATAGCGCGTTGCTTCACATTTTGCTGCTTTTCAGATTGTGTTAATGCAACAATCCCATAATTATCAGTAGGGTCAATTTTAGTGCAACGCGGTAATATCAGATGAATTCCTTTAGCGTTCTTTTTCTCCAATCGTAGTTTACCATTGTAACTTGGGTCTTTCTGCCACAACATGTCTGTCCACGGTCCAGCTGTTGAAACTATCTTCCTTGCACAAATCTCAAAACACTCATCCGTTATACAATCTTTTGCTAAAACACGATACATAGTCTCTGGTGTATTTGGGACAGAAACATACTCAACAAACGCAACGTAATTTGCGATTACACCCCCATGTAAATGTGCATCTTTGATCGTTGCAAGAGTCAACCTTGCATCGTCCACGATGCTATCCCATAACACAACGCAACCTTTTAAGCCATCGGTTGAAATAGGACCAACTTTAGACTGAATTTTATCTGTATCAATATGTAACTTTGCTTTCTCGGATGCATCCGATTTTGATAGATGATTATAGTATTGTGCTGCAAGACGGATACCCGCAAGCGGATACGGGTCCCCTTTATAGCGAAGAATGGCTAACGGGATAGGTTTTACAAGATTAGGTGCGATATGTGTTAAGGTCTCTCGCTCCTTACGAGACTGCTTAACAAGCGCAATATCGCGTTTGGCGATATAACGGAACCCACCATGAATTAATTGAGAACTGGCACCACTTGTACCGCAGGCAAAATCACCCTGTTCAATCAATCCTACTCTGATATCACCGTTTAATGCCATGTCTCGGATCAAACCAGCACCTACTATACCACCACCGATAACCAAAACATCTAACGGCTCCGTTCTTAAGGTCTTTATATTGTGACAACGTGTGCTATTTGAGAATTCTGTCCGCATTTTACAATTGGCTTTTATAGTAAAACATACAATTAGTGAGGCACTTTTGTGCTACAGCACCCCCGGTAGGTTCGGTTTCCTAACCGAACATAATGTCCAATTAATTCTAAAGTCTACTATATTAGAATTATATTAAACGGTATGATGAGATTCTATCAGATTAACGCACTACTGTCAATAATTCTCTGGAAACATCAGTCTTTCCACCTGTTCAATTAGGATATGCAAAACCTTAATATGGATTTCTTGTGTGCGATCCGCAGTATCCCCAGGGGCAATTATATATTTATCACAATGCGCCTTCAGTTGACCACCGTCTTGTCCAATTAAACCGAATACATACATCTGGCGTGACCTTGCTGCCTCTGCTGCTCGAACAACATTTTCCGAGTTTCCACTTGTAGAAATTGCAAGCAACAGATCACCTGGCGCACCAAGTGCTAAAATGGGACGAACAAAAATATCAGCAAAGTCATAGTCATTTGCCGTGCAAGTGATATGCGCAACATCACTGAGTGCAATAACAGGAAGAGGACATCTATTATGACGAAATCTTCCTGTACATTCTTCAGCAAAGTGCATTGCATCACACATACTTCCCCCATTACCACAAGTGAATACTTTACGGTCCTGAGTAAACACCTCTTGTAATAAAGACGCAATCTCCGATATGACCGTTATATTGTCTGTGTTATTAATAAAATCGTTGAGTGTGTTTTGTGCCTCTATGAGTGAATTCCGTATGCTGTATTGTATATCCATTTTAGTAATCTTCTATAGAATTTAAATAATACCATACCTGCTGGCGAGGTTTCCTAACCTCGCCAAATTACCAAAAGCATTATTTTAACTGCATTTAGATTGTGCTGTCAACATCTAGCTTTGTATTGTTCTTTACTGTTTGTCTAAGAAATTATACCTAATCTCTGCCTGGTTTTACAACCCATTTCTTTAAATGTCGCTGCATTTTATTGATTACCATGTATCACGTATACTAACGTTGTGAGACTTCAGGTAGTCTTTAATTCCCGCAATGGTGAATTCTCCATAATGTGTAATTGAGGCAACAATTGCTGCATCCGCATTACTATCCACAAATACATCATACAGATGCTGAGGATTTCCTGCACCTCCAGATGCAATAACTGGGACAGATACAAGATCAGCAATCGCACCTGTTAACTCCAACTCATATCCAGTTTTTGTGCCATCAGCATCAATACTATTTACCACGATTTCACCTGCCCCTAATTCAACCCCATGCACTGACCACTCCAACGCATCCCAACCGACCGGTGTTCTTCCACCATCAATAAAGATCTCATACCCACTCGGTATCTTTTCATGTTTTGCTACTTTTTTTACTTGCATACTCAAAACAACACATTGACTTCCAAAGGCATGTGCCCCTTCCGCGATTATCTGAGGATTCCGTACTGCACCTGAATCTATACTGACCTTCTCTGCTCCCGCCAGTAAAACTCGACGCATGTCTTCAAGCGTCCGTAAACCTCCACCCACAGAAAACGGTATGAATATCTCTGCTGCAACAGAGGAGACAACATCAATCATAATGTCGCGTCCTTCGTTACTGGCAGTGATGTCGTAAAAGACAAGCTCATCTGCACCACTCTCATAGTAAAACCTTGCCATCTCAACAGGATCACCAACATCTACATTTCCTTTGAAGGCAATTCCTTTGGTAACCTTGCCAGCACGGACATCTAAACATGGAATTATTCGTTTTGTTAACATCTTCTCCTCGACTAATCTGATTTTCTTAATCTCTGTTTAACAATGTTCAATATGTCATCAAACTCCGATACTTTTAGTGCCTTATACATCCCCGCAAGCGTCAAAACACTAAACCCAATCGGGAGGAATACATTCAGCATACGCGACACTATACCCTCTGGTCCAAGCCAATCCTTCTCTATAAACCCATGGGATACCCAACATACAACCCCCATCACTACCGACGCACATAGTACTTTCAATGCGACCTTTAGCACCGAATTAAACCCTATTTTATCTATTTTACGTCTCAGTAGGAATAACAAAACGGCACTGTTCAGTGTCACAGTTGTCACAGTAGAAAACACAATTGCACGTTCATTCAACCAAAACCCTTGAAATATAAACATGTAGTTCATACAGATATTAAGAACAACACCGCATAAACTAACAATTACGGGGGCACGGATATCTTTGAAAGCATAAAAACCATCGGCAACAATCTTCAGCGCAGAAAAACCACACAAACCAAATGCGTAAACGAACAGAACATTTGCTGTTGCAACTGTATCTGTATCCGTAAACGCACCGCGTTCATAAAGTAATCTACAGATCGGTTCTGCTAATACCATCAGTCCAATTGACGCAGGTAAAATCACTGTCAGCATCAAACGTAATGCATACGATAACGAATCTCGGAACTCAACCAAACTATCTGAATTCGCATATTTAGCAAGTTGCGGTAAAACAACCGTTGATATCGCCACACCAAACATACCGAGTGGAAAGTGCATTATTCGGTACGCACCTTGAATCCAAGCTAACCATTCACCACCAGATGTGATAAACCACGTATTTGTCAGCTGATTAATCTGAACTGCTGCAACCCCCAAAATAGCCGGACCAACTAATTTTAACACTTCAACGACCCGCGGTTCTGTAAAACTTAGCAGCGGTCTATACCGATATCCGACCCGGTACATTGATGGAACTTGTATAAGCAATTGAAGTATACCCCCAACAAGCACACCAACTGCCATCCCCGTTGTCGGGTGCATATCTATACGTTGAAATAGATAATATCCACTAATACCTATAACAAGTGAACTCAGGTTAAAAAACGAGGAAGCACAAGCAGGTATACCAAATCTACCTTTACTGTTAAGTAGTCCCATCGCAATAGCAGCAAGGGATACAAACAGAAGGTAAGGGAACATTAATTGGGTTAGATAGATTGTTAACTCAACTTTAGTATCAAAGGCATAATGTTCTACCGGATCTAATACCTCATCAAAATTCTCACGTGCGAAAACATCAACTATAGCAGGGGCAAACATGATCCCTAAAACAACAATCCCCACAAGAACAATTACGATCAGATTAAAAATACGATTTGTGAGGTCCCAAGCGGCTGCTTCCCCCTCCTCTGTTTCAGTCGCGATGAAAGTTGTGATAAACGCTTTGCTTAGAATACCCTCACCGAACATATCACGCAGGAAATTAGGGATACGAAAAGCAAGATGAAAGGCTGACGCGGCAAACTTCGTCTTAAAATAGTAAAAGATCACCATTTCACGCGCAAGACCAAGCAAACGTGAACCCATCACTGCTAAGCTAACAATCGCCGCAGCACGAGCAACATTCTGGTTCTGTTCCGTGGAGGTAATCCGATCATTTTCTTCCATATAATTTCAGAGATAGATTATAAGACACCAAAACTTCTCCAAACCCTCCACTCTTCCATCCTTCAATCCTTCCATCCTTCCAACCTTCCATCCTTCCACTCTTCCACCCTTCCAACCTTCCACCCTTCCAACCTTCCACCCTTCCACCCTTCCATCCTTCCACCCTTCCACCCTTCCAACCTTCCATCCTTCCACCCTTCCAACCTTCCACCCTTCCATCCTTCCAACCTTCCATCCTTCCACTCTTCCACTCTTCCACTCTTCCATCCTTCCACCCTTCCACCCTTCCACCCTTCCAACCTTCCACCCTTCCACCCTTCCAACCTTCCATCCTTCCATCCTTCCACTCTTCCACCCTTCCACCCATCCATCCTTCCAACCTACGAAATTCATAGCGGATATGATGGACGACAACCACTTGAAAAACTATAATCATAATAGAAATTGAACATTTATCATACTGTCGGCGGTTCCATAAAATAGAAATGGTGGGTCGGACCATTGCCATTTCCAATATTTATCGCATGTTTAATTGCATCCGTTATATATCGTTTTGATACATCAATCGCTTCATCTAAACGCTTACCATCTGCAAGATGTGTCGCTATCGCTGAGGCGTAAGTGCAACCTGTACCATGCGTATTTTGCGTCTCAACTCTTTCCGCTTCAAAATACGACCATTTGCCTTCAGAAAACAGTACGTCTATCGCGTTCTCATGCCCAAGATGGCCACCTTTAACAAGCACTGCACCACAACCTAATTCCGAAATTGTTTTTGCTGCAGACTTAGCATCATCAAGTGTCTGTATCTCTTTATCTGTCAACAGTTCTGCCTCGTAGATATTAGGCGTTAGTAGTGTTGCTAATGGAATAATCATTTTTTTTAGACTATCAACAGCTTCCGCTTTCAGCAACGGAAACTTACTCTTTGAAATCATTACGGGATCAACAACAATCACTTCTGGGTTATACGTCTCCAGTTTACGCGCAACCGTTTCCACAATAGAAGACGATGAGAGCATACCTGTTTTTACACCTGCAACGTCAAAGTCTGAAAAGACAGCATCTAACTGAGACTCAATTAAAGGTATCGGTAGATCATAAGCATCAGTAACAGCAACAGTGTTTTGTGCCGTAACCGAGGTGATGACCGACATCGCAAACCCTCCATTTGCAGAGATCGTCTTGATATCCGCCTGAATTCCAGCACCCCCTCCAGAGTCCGACCCAGCAATTGTCAATATCTGTTTCATTGTTCTTCTCCGATCCTGATACGATGCCACAATTTTTACTTCACTGCGCCCTTAACACTGACATAAATAGTCTTGGACGATTGTAAGAGATTGGAAAATTATATCACTGTTTATATATCGTCTGCAAGACAATACCTTCGCCAATAGTAATAAACATTCTGTTAGATACCATTTAAATTATATATTTTCCCTTTTTTTATTTTTTGATTTCTGCTATACTTTTTCTAATTCTATAAATCAGAGGTTAGAAATCAATAAACATCAAACCTCCAGAGATTACAGAAATGCAGAACAAACTTACCGAAATATTGAAAAAATATACGGAAACCACTATTGCAAGTATAACAAATACCGATTATATCACAAAGGTGGAAAATGGAATATAATTTAATACAAATGGTATAAATATGTATCTGAGGAGCGATTATGAGTCTAACAAGAAAAGTTGTAATGCGTAATGACGCCGGACAAATCTGGACAGAAGAACAGGAGACACCTGCACCGAAACAGGGACAACTGTTGGTTGAAGTACACGCTTCTATGGTAAGCCCTGGTACAGAGTTGGGGGGTATCAAACGGAGACGCGAAAAACCGGGTTCCAGAACAAGTCAACGGGCATTCGGGTATACCAACGCTGGCGTCGTGATCGGAAAAGAGGGAGATTGTGATGAATTTCAAATCGGGGACAGAGTCGCAGGTATGGGGGGTGGCTACGCACTACACACGACTTACGCTTGTGTGCCACATAACTTGTGTGCTAAGATCCCTGATACCGTAAAGTATGAGGAAGCCGCATCTATCCACCTCGCAGCGACAGCACTGCACGCTGTGCAACGCGGACGTATCCGTATCGGTGAGAATGTGGTGATTGCAGGATTGGGTATTCTCGGACAATTTGCATCGCAGATCGCCAAAACTGCGGGTGCTTATGTCGTGGGGTTAGACCGGTTCCCGTTGCGATTAGGTATCGCTGAGAACGCGGGTATTGATATCGCAATCAATGTTTCTGATACAGACCCTGTACCGATTGCACAGGAATTCACGCGTGGTTACGGTATGGATTGCGGGATTATCGCCTTTGGTGGGGATGCGACGAGTGCTTTTCAGCAGATACGTGCAATGTTGAAGACAGCTCCCGATACGCATAAGATGGGACGCATTGTCATTGTCGGCGGGGCAACTATCACACACGGGTTTGCAGCAGGGCTCGGTAATGTGGATGTGATTAGTGCCGCACGCACCGGTCCCGGATACCACGATGAAGAGTATGAACACGGAGCGGATTATCCACACGTGTTTGTACCGTGGCCAACACAACGAAATTTGGAATTGGCACTTAGGCTGATGGATGAAGGAAAAATCAGTGTTGAAAAGATCATCACTGATATCGTACCGATTGACCTCGCTGCTGACGCATGCGAAAAATTGATACAAGACCCAAATACAGCGTTAGGTGTTATCTTCACAATGCAATAAAAAATGACATTAGGAATAGCGAATGGAAATTAGATCAGCAAAAGAATCTGAATTAGAGCAGGTTGTGGCATTAAACTGCATCGCCTTCAACCCGAATCAGCATGAACGATATTGGCAATATGTTCGTGGTGATAGCAGCTATCGACTTTCACAGACGCGAGTCGTTGTTGTGAATGATAGAGTCGTTTCAACGTTACGGGTGTGGGAACGGAGAATACGGATCGGTCCATCCCTTGTAATGATGGGTGGGATAGGTGGTGTTTGCACTGACCCCAAATACCGTGGTGTAGGATATGCGTCGGCACTGATGCAAGATACTATCGGTTATCTAAAGACGAGAGGATACGATCTTGGTGTTCTGTTCACGATCATTCCTGAGGCATTTTATCACAGATTAGGGTGGACATCACTACCCTTACACGGTTTCTCGGTGGAATGCAAAGTGGGAACGGGAACAGCATTACCATCTGAATGGCAGGTTAGAGACTTCAACGTAGAAACGGATTTGGATGCTGTGGCGTCAATTCACGATATCGCTAATGCACAACAGAGCGGGATAGTGTCCCGTACACGTGCTTATTGGGATATGAAGCCTTCGCGTATTCGTGGTATTCTGCCATCTGTTGTCGCAGAGAAGAACGGGGATATCGGAGGATATTTGAACTTTCAGATAGAGGAGCAGGACGCGGAAGTGCTTGAGGTAGGATATATACCGAACAAGCCAGATGTTTTGGACATGCTTGTATCCTACTTTATGAAAGCATGTGTTGAAAACAGGGTTGAGAAGATAACGGGTATGTTCCCGTCAGAACATCCTTATGTGGAACGGATTTTGGCAACGCGTAAGGGTGAAGTGAGGGTATGCACAGATACTGCAATGATGCTTTATGCGGTTAATCTACCTATAATGCTTCGCCGCCTCGTCGTAGACTGGGAAACGCAAATTGCTGATGCGGATGAATCGTTTCCACGACTCGCTGTGAGATTTCCTGTGGTCAATAATCAGTCAGCTGTGTTGCGCTATGACGGGAACAGCACAATCCAGATCGTTGACGATGCATCGGATGCTGTGGATATAGAGATGAATGAAGATGTGTTTTGGAAACTGCTGTTCGGTGAACTTGGATGGGAACAGGTGAAGTCACAGAAAAAAGCGGATTCATCGGTTTCTGCGGAAGTATCGGATTTTATGGCGGTGTTGTTTCCAAAAAGGGATGTAATATTTTGGTATCCGGATCGGTATTGAGGATAAAATATGCATGGTGGTAACAGGATGAAGAAAAAAAGCGAAATTGAGAAGATTGGAACGCATACAAGTGCGTTCGGGACACCCGGGAGAATCAATCACGACTCCAGTGAGTTTTATAAAGGGAAACTCTACGCTAATCAAGTACCTGCCGAACCTGAAACGTGGATAGAAAACACTATTCCTGATGAAAACCTGGATAAACTCTACTGTGCCTCCAGTGAAGATATGTCTGCGATTCCAGATTCCAGCATTCATCTGATGGTTACTTCGCCTCCCTATAATGCCAAGAAAGAGTATGATGAGGATCTGTCGTTAGAGGAGTACAGGGGACTCTTGTGTGCTGTGTTTGCTGAGACGTATAAGAAGTTGGTAACTGGCGGTCGGGCATGTATCAACATCGCTAATTTAGGTCGCAAACCTTATATCCCGTTGCATAGTTACATCATTGAAGATATGCTGGATATTGGTTACTATATGCGGGGTGAAATCATCTGGGATAAAGCCTCCAGTGCGGGGAGTTCAACGGCATGGGGGAGTTGGTTGTCTGCGGCGAACCCTGTGCTGAGGGATGTTCACGAATATATCCTCGTTTTTTCTAAAGATACTTTTGCTCGGAAACGTAACGGCAAGGAGAATTCCTTATGTAAGGAGGACTTCTTGGCGTGGACGAAAAGTGTCTGGACATTCCCATCTGAATCTGCGAAACGTATCGGTCATCCTGCTCCGTTTCCTGAAGCGTTGCCGCATCGGCTAATACAACTCTATTCCTTCGTAGGGGATGTCGTATTAGACCCATTTTGTGGAAGTGGCACGACCTGTCTGAGTGCGTTGAAAGCAGATAGACATTATATCGGTTACGATATTGAGGAAGAATATATCCAGTTGGCAAACGAGCGGATTAGCGCGTATGCTAATCAGACCCGTTTGCCGATTTAGTCGGTATACGGATGAAGATCAAATAATTAATTTCGGTAATTGTTTGTTCACAAGATGCAGGTTC
>CAZURU010000047.1:0-19268 GCA_964623585.1 uncultured bacterium | reverse complement strand
CAAACGCGTATTCTGCCACAATCTGTTAGATTGTGCCTCTCTACAACATTCATCATTTATTACAATTCTCCGCACAACATACATATTGATAGTGCTGTAGCACATTCATCCTTGATTGTGCTTCTTCCTACAACCCCATTCATCCTCCATTTTGTGCATCTTTGTAGCACATTCATCCTTGATTGTGCTTCTTTGGATCCAAAAAGGTAAGACTTTCCTGTAGCACATTCTGTTAGATTGTGCCTCTTTGTATTCGTTTAATCCTGATGGTAAACTTCTTGCCAGTAGTGGATTCGGCAGCGTCAAAATCTGGGACATTGCCAAAGGCAAACAGCTGCATAATCTCATCGGACATAGGTCGGTGGTTCATAGTGTTGTATTTAGTCCTGATGGCAAGCTCGTTGCCAGTGGCGGGAATGACAACACCATACGTTTGTGGGATGTTGCCAGTGGTGAGCAACTTCAGACGTTCACAGGGCATACAGATGGTGTCGTCAGTGTCGCCTTTAGTCCTGATGGTAAAACGCTGGCAGGTGGTGCTTACTTAATCAGCTTATGGGATGTGGAGACCGGCACCCGTCTCCACACACTCAAAGGCCATGACTGTGGTGCCTACAGCGTTGCGTTCTGGCGGTAAAATGCTCGCAAGTGCAGGGAGAATAGACCCCGTGAAGATATGGGATGTCAAGAGAGGTAAACATTTGTACACACTTTTGGGGCATGATCAGGTCTATTGTGTCGCCTTTAGCCCTGATGGAAAAACGCTTGCAAGTGGGAGTTGGGAAAACACAGTGATGTTATGGAAACTTGAATGATGACAATGCGTACGTCCGAAACCCACTTTCATGGATGGCAATGAGGAGGGTCATTACCTAACTGTCGTGTAGACAGCGGGAACACTCGAGTCTATCAAACGGTTTATCGTCCTGAAGTGATCGTGATGCCAAGAATGCTTCATAGACTAAAAAAGTCATCTATTTTACAGAAAAGTGCTAAAATACTCATCAGAGAACTCCTTCGCTTTAGTATTAATGACTTCATTATACCAAAAGAGTTCTCTTTTCAACAAAAATTATTGAATTATTTATCAAACTCACGTTAAAGACACCTTGTCTGTTTAGGCTGTCATTAATAATCAATCTGAAGTTCTTTATGGACAAGTTCTCCGAAATCTGTTATACTTTTATCAAACAATCGAGGATGATACACTAACGGTTAGAGGGACCATAGACGTATCATCATTTTATGAAAACCCTCAAAATAAAGACACGCGGCGAGTTTGCTTTCGGGTTGGCTTGCACTACACACTTGGAGAAAAACATTGAGCAATCATCGTTCATATAGGAACACTGCATCCTTTGGAAAACGGCAAGAATATATTGCTATAGCGGAACTATTAAAACGAGGATATGATGTTTATATGACTTTAGTCGATGACCAACAAATTGATTGTATTGTTCGTCATGACAATGGTTCTTTTGTCAAATATGTAGCAGTGCAAATCAAGGCACGATCTAAGACTGCTAAATATTACGATAAATTTGGGGACTCAAATTAGTGGAAAGAGAAAATACTCTTTTCTTGCTATATTCTGAAAAGTTAGATAAATATTGGGTTATCCCTTCCAGTGAACTACCTAAATTAGGAAGATGGAATAAGAATCAGAATGCATACCATTGCCACCCAATGACAAAAAATCTAAAACACGAATTCTCTAAATATGAGGGATTTGATTTTCTTGAATCTTATCTCAATGAACAGGAGACAACGCAATAAAATGCACACGCCCCTTGACAATAACGAAATCCGACAAGTAGTCGAATCCATTGACAGCAGTTTTGAAACACAAAACCGCGTCTTTTTCATGCTTGACGTATCCACTAGTGGATTGTCTATTATAATATTGTGTGTATCATCAATAGTCGGGAATCGGAGTTCCCTCCTACAGAACTGAGTATTGGTAGGAGCGATCTCCGAATCGCGACCTACATATTTAGTCTGGACTGTCCACTAGTACTTGCTGAAAACTACGGTTTCAGAGATGAGGAGTCAGATTTTATCATCAACTATGTCATAAAGTATCGTATGGGGTGGGCAAATAATTAGCGAATATATCAGTGAAAGGTCGTAATTATGAATGAAAAGTATGAGTATGAAGGACTTCCGCTAGACGCACCTATCATCCGAGATATTTTTACCAACAAACAACCTCCGCCGCAGGAGTTATTGTCTATCACTGACTTGGAAGAAAAGGTAAAGCAATTTCATCTGCGACATGGCGGAGAATTACCCCAAATAGTAAATTTTTATGCGGCTGTCCGTACTGTCTTGGAAGAACTGAAGGAAGCAGGAAGAGTTGAAAAAGTCAAGGAATCGAATGGAAGAGTGTTTTTTAGGTCTCTCAACGACAACAGCGATCCAAATGAAAAAAGGAGAGAACCTGTGATAAAAAACTTTGTGAACATAATTATCACTCCCAAGGATGAAGACATTTTATGGCGATATGTAAGTTTTGAGAAATTTGTAAATATGTTAAAGACAAATTCTCTGTTTTTTACAAAAGTTGGTAAATTTAAGGATCCATACGAAGGATATATGCCGCGAAGGATTTTAGAAAACTTCAAGCAACGCCTTCTTCGTAATGGCATCCCCGAAAAGTTTGTAGAAAGATTAATGAAGGAGAATGAGGTCTATCGCAGGCATATACTGTGTAACTGCTGGCATCAGAATGTAGTAGAGTCAATGGCAATGTGGGACAAATATCACATGCGCAATAGTGGTGTAGTTATAAAAACAACCGTGGGAAAAATGAAGAATAGTTTATCAGGCAAATGTGGTATTTATATTGGTAAAATAGTGTATATTGACAATGATAATGATAATGATCAATATATGAAAAACCTATTAGATTTAGACAGAAACATCAATATCGGTGTGTCTGAAATAATGTTATTTTCCCCTTATTTCCGCAAGAGAAAAGAGTACGAACATGAGCAGGAAGTTCGGTTTATCGTTGATATTGTTCCCGCTGCCAATGTCCCCGCCGATGTTCCTTTAGAAACTTTTTTAAAAAATGAATTACCGGATATGTGTGACACTGGAATTCCAGTTAATATTGATGTGAGTAAGTTAATTGATGAAGTCATCATTTCACCATACGCTGAGTCTTGGGTTACACAGACAGTTCAATCAGTCGTTGATCAATACGGATTTAATTTTGAAGTTAATTCATCAACACTTTTAGACGAACCAGATTTAGATGAATATGATTCTGATTCACAGCAGATAGAAGATTAGAGAACTGCCAAGCAAACAGACGGAGGTTTATCATGGAAAATATTACGGTTATTGTTGACAAAAAGTTTGAACAATTACTAAAAGAAGAATTAAAAGAGTTTTCTATAGAAGACTGGGAACTGATAGACATTAAATGGGTGCTTTACGAGCAATTACTATTAGATCATTTAAGACCGCCCTTGGGAGATAAAATGGTAAAAATGGTCGTTTTAGGATTCAGAGGTGAAATTCCTGTGTCGGATATAGACGATTGGTTTCGTTCTCATCGTTTTACGTATGCTATGTACTACAAAGAAGCGCGTACAAATACGAAGCACATGGATATGCTCAATCTTGGTGATGAAGGCACTATTAGCGATATAGCGGAAAGGCTACGCAATATTTTTCGAAAATTTGAGGAATAACATTCTATTGGCAAGACGACATGAGATGATAGCAAATTTGTTTCATTCGATTAAGTACGGGATCCTACTTTACGCAGTTGATTAATCAGATTTTGAGTATTTATGTTACGGAATTAGTCGTTTTGGACTTTAAAAATAATTAAAGCGTCCTAACCCTTTGTATATACTGGGTTTATATGGTATAATATAAGTAAGATATTAGGGGACTATCACCCCTAATTGAACTTAAAAAAGCGAGTTGCTTTTTCTGATATACATCTTATTTGATATTGTACCAGAATCTATCAGAAAAACATCTCCATTAAGGAGTATGGGTGTGTAAACTTTTTGTCAATAGTGGATAGTCCAGACTAAATAAGTAGGTCGGGCAAAAGAACGAAACTCATAAATCAACGATGTGAATACGCGTATGGCATTCATCCAAATCAACGCCAAATACGCTTTTGGTATTCTGCATTGGTTAGAAAACCGAACCTTATGCGTCAATTTAGCGATTCCCGAAACCATGGCTGTAGCACATTCATCCTTGATTGTGCTTCTTTCTACAACCCCATTCATCCTCCATTTTGTGCCTCTCTGTAGCACATTCTTCCAGATTGTGCTTCTTTGTAGTTGATCAAAGTCATATAATGATCCAGAAATCACTTCCGCGTCCTCCGCGTAATCCGCGATTCAGACAAATAAAGTGACAATAACTTTACGCACCCAGTAAGAGTATCTTTCGATGGATTTGATCAAGATAATGGAAACGTTCCCGACGCAAGATGATTGTATTGCGTATTATAGAGCACTTAAGGTGGCAAGAAGAGACAGATTATAGATACAATTACAGAGGACAAACATCATTGCCAAGTTTCTTACAGAGAGTATAGATCCTATGTAAATTGCCCAAGTCCAAAACGACTTATGCAATACTTTTCAGACTTAGACAATTGATTCTATTGGTTTTATAAAATGCACTTCTTTATCTATAAGAAATTTTAAACCAGAATCCCCTCTATATGGTTTGAAGTTTGGACAGTCTGACGCTAATTCATGTAATAGGATCCAGTACCGATCACAGTGGAAGTATGAATTAGGAGTAATTTCCTCATTAAGGAATTCAACTACTTTGTCTTTGTGCTGATTTAACGCAATAAGCATTCCCATTGACATACAATCTTTTGTATCAATAATTTTTTTAGCAAGCTCATCACTGATCTTTTGTCCATTGATTCCCATATAGTATAAACTCCAACAAATCGCATCAGATCGCTGGAATCTGATGGATTGTTTTAAAACTGGAGTTATATCTAAATCTGAACCTACGTTATATTCCCTTGATATCTGACAGAGTATAGGAAGGATACTGGGTCTGTGAACTGCTAAGGCGATGAGGTATTTAAGAAAAAAGTCAGCACTATTCTTGTTAAAATCTTTAGAGTTAGCAAGTGTGCGCGTGGCATACTTCAATACACTTCCTCCTGGATATTGCTCATGAAGATCAACTGCAAAGTCAAGAAAATTCATGATGTCTCTCGGTGATGGTTTGTACTTATATGGCACCGCATTTCTTATAGTTGTAACCCATTGGTCTTGAAAAGCAAGAGGCAATTCGTTTATCATGACTTTCTTGGGATTAAGGTTCAATAGGTATTTTCGTAGTTCTTGTTCAAGAATCAGAATGAACTGTTCTGCTTCTTCACGAGTTTCACAATAACATTCGTAGTCATCAATATACCGAATAAAATGGTAATTATGATCACATAGGATTTCATCAACCTTATACAAAATAAATTCAGAAATAATATGTGATGTAGCAGGACCGATTGGTATTCCTTGTGTTTCTCCCTTCTTTATATCTCTTTGAGCCATATCAAGTTGATTATACCATGTTTCATCCCTAGAATTTACCTTTGCTTTGTCACGTCCAACCACTGACCATGGGATCGAGTGTGTGTAAATAGAAGGAAAACATGATGTGATGTCTGCTTTAACTTGATAAAACTTGCCAGTTGAATTCTCTAATCTGAATCTCACGTCATCAAGTTTGTTGTAGTTCATCAAGGAAACCTGTTCAAGGTACTCGTGTTCAGTCATTATAATTCTTTTATTACTATATTGTCCTACCTTCTCCCGACTGTTGGGGTTTTCACATATATGAGAGAGTTCATCCCAATGTTCTGACAAAAGTTGACATAGAAACACGTAAGGAGAGGGGTGTGGAATGTGAAAAAGGCGAGTCACCAGATTAAATCGAGTACCACGATATTCTATCTGATCATAGCCTGTGTATTTATCTTCTCCTTGTCTTTTTCTACGATAGTTCTCAAGCATTCTATTTGCTTTTTTGGGAGATAAATCTTCAGTTGAAAAAACCTTAAACGGTATATCGTCTGGATGTTTTTTTCCAATAGGTAGGTAATTGTAGCGTAATAGAGCATTGTAAACATAGTGCTTATCTGGAATTGAATCATCCATATTAGATATTTCCTATTAAATCTGCTAAAGATAATAATCATTTTCTATTATAATTGTGAATAGATAGAATATCAACACATAATCCATCATATTTAGTTGAAATATCCATCACAATACAGTATCATATAGATATATCAATAATTCCAAACTGGAGATGAAATCATGAGAGAAAGACACACCCAACAGAAAACGATAAGTTTCACAAAAAGTATGTATGAAAGAATCGAGAAAGCAGCAAACGAATTTGAAGTATCATTCGCTGAGGTTGTGCAAGAATGTATCACTCACGAACTAGATAAACTAATTGACAGAGAAGAAAGAGAAAAGGATCACAACGAAATGCATAGAAACATAGACAGAGACTAAGAAAAGCAGTTCCGAAAATTTTATGAACATAAAGGTTAAAATTTTGAAAATGTCAAAATCTAAAATGATATACATCTGTTTTTAAAGCTGGTAATGAATAATTATGTTTCACGGTAGTTTTGGTTCAAGTAAAATGAGATGTATTCATATTTCAGGAGTTGATGAGAATCTGTTTCAGATACCGATGATGAATTGACCAGACAAGGTTCCCTCCTAATAAAAGGGAAAGCACGGTTAATCTCAAAACTTTACATATCAAAATTAATTTTTAACTTGAAAAGATAAAAATTTTGTTTTATAATGCAATTGTTAAAATAACGTAACCAGAATAGAATTGCTGAATTATAGTTCGACCTCTGCGCGGCGGCGTGAAAAGGAGAAAAATTATGTATTTCAAAAGTATTACGGATCCGTTGAAAGATATAAGAAGTATTGCAGATCCGTTGAAAGATATTAGGTATTATGCGGATCCGTTGAAAGATATAAGAAGTTCATTTCAGAGGATGCAAAAACAATTAGAAAACTCCTGCAGGCTTCCTGAAGTCATTACGAATTTTTCTGTTACACAGTTATTGGATCGACAAGTTCTGGAAATTGCAAATTCTACTACACGTGCATTGAACCGACAAACGCAAATTGCAAATTCTGCTACACGTGCATTGAACCGACAAACGCAAATTGCAAATTCTATCAATTTTCCTGAAATCATAATAAACTCTCCTTTAGTAAAGATGGAGAAGATGAATAAGCAATTTGCAGAATTATTTAATGCCCCCAACATAGTGTCTGAGTTGTCAACCAAGTCAATTCTTTATACTTTACCCAGCATCAACTTCCCTGATATCATTATTCCGCGCCCGACTGACAACTCAATCTTTCCCTTAGGACCTGAGGAACGCCGTACGCCATCACCGGAAACAGATTCTACAACATTTATTGACGATGTCTATGAGACAAGAATTCCCTTAGAGAAACGCCGCGTCCCATCACCTGAACAAACTCCTATAGAAATTTCCCAAAGAGTGCTTATTGTCGGGAGTAGTTCTCTTGGAACCAAACAAACAGTGGCAAGATTTATAGAACATCTCGGTCTTGAAGCAATTATTCTCAGTGAACAACCTAATGGAGGAAGAACAAAGTTTGAGAAGTTTAAAGCATATACGAACGTAGACTTTGCAATTTCCTTATTTACACCTGATGATGTTGGCAGGGCAAAAGACAACCCTTATGATGAACTTAAACCCAGACCAGCACAAGACACTATTTTTGAACATGTTTACCTCTCTAATCACTTACAGCCTGAACAAGTTTTCACTCTATGCGCCGTAGGAATCGAGTTGCCCTCTTATCTTGAAGGGTTGATACATGTTCAGATGTGTAGTAGTGACAGTTGGAAATTGAAATTAGTTCAGGAAATGCAATTCGCCGGACTACGAATTGATGCAAATAAACTTCTGCAAATATAAAACCCTTAAAACCTTGCCAGGATTTTCGTTAGTATACCAATTAAATTGGACTTGACATCACCTTAGCGGAGTAATGATAAAAGGAGGAACTATGGAAGAAAAAACACTACCAAAACTGCTTGTGAGTAGAGAAGAAGCATCACAGAAAATAAAAACCCAAATTGAAAAAGGAGAAATACTCCGGGATAGAGAAATAAATTCAGAAACAGGATTGCAACAAGCAATAAAGGATTGTGAATACTGGATAGAATCCAACAAAGATATGTTGTTAGGGTTATTCAAAGATTCATCAATCTCACAAACATACTATACTTTCTCATATCACTCTCATATTCAATTAGATACTGAAAATGAATTACGGACAAAGGATAAATATATCCAGTACATGAATAATTTAGAAGCCTACAGAGTATGGGTAGGTAATCACATTAACCATCTAAATAATATTTTGACTCAACATGGAATCAACGTTATGCCAGTAGACACTTCCGAACGAATCTTCGGTGATAAAATATTCATCGTACACGGGCATGATGAAGGAGCAAAACACAAAATCGCGAGGTTTATTGATGATTTGGGCTTCAGAGCAACTATACTTGACGAGCAGCCAAGCAAAGGACAAACAATCATTGATAAGTTTGAAGAACATGCCGATGAAGCTGGTTTTGCAATTGTTTTGTTAACAGCTGACGATGTTGGCGCGCCGAAAGATAATAAAAACGAATTTAAACCGCGAGCACGTCAAAACGTTATCTTGGAACTTGGTTATTTTATGCATGGCTTAAGTCGCAAGCGTGTTTGTGTACTGCACGAAGAAAGTGTTGAACTACCATCAGATATTCACGGAATAGTATATGTGTCTTTGGATAGTGGTGATGGTTGGAAGTTAAAATTAGGTAAAGAATTACAAACTGTAGGTTACTCTGTTGACATGAACAAAATAATATAAAGGAAACCCCATGCCAACCCTTGACTTCAAAGGCAAACAATTCATATACGCACATCACCTCACCGTACCCTTCCGCAAACCGGAAATAGACACAGAAAAATCCTTCACAGGCGAAAACCCTCCATCATTAGACGACAACCTTATCATTCACGGTGACAACCTACACGCCTTAAAAGCACTCCTACCGAGATACGCTGGCAGAATCAAGTGTATCTATATTGACCCACCTTACAACACTGGGAACGAAAATTGGGTTTACAATGACAACGTTAACAGCCCGATGATGCAAGCGTGGCTTGAGAAAAACAGTCCAATTGACATTGAAGATTTAGAACGTCACGATAAATGGTTGTGTATGATGTGGCCTCGGTTACACCTATTGCGAGAGTTGTTATCCGATGATGGTGTCCTTTTTATATCAATTGATGACAATGAGCAGCACCACCTACGGACTATCATGGATGAAATAATGGGAGACGAGAACTTTCTTGCAGATATTATTTGGCAACACCGCTATGGCAGGAGCAATAACGCCAAATTATTCTCAAACCAACGTGAACATATCATAGCATATAGAAAATCGGATGCTGTATCCCATATCCGAGTCAAACGTGACAAAAAACTTAATGAAACATATGCTAATCCTGATGAGGATCCACGGGGTAATTGGGTGTCTAGTTCTTATGTTAATCCTGCATTGAAAGATGAACGTCCAAATTTGGTTTATGCGATAATAAATCCGCATACTAAAAAAGCTGTAAATCACCCCACCCATGCCTGGAAGTATAGCCAAAGTACCTATGAAACGCATGTTCAAGATAACAGACTTTGGTGGGGCATAGATGGAAAGTTACGTTATCCTCGTCTAAAAAATTTCCTTAGTGAGTCTGAAGCAAAAGGTATTGTACCAATTGATTTAATGTTAGCGGATACTGCTGGAACTACAAATGATGGAACAAAACTGTTACAGTCTGTTTTCCAAAGCACAGCCCTCGAATTCAACAACCCTAAACCAATAGATCTAATTGCTAACTTAATTGGCATTGCCGAAGGCGTATCCAAAAATAATGACACAATTATCCTTGACTCATTCGCGGGCAGCGGTACCACTGCCCATGCTGTGCTTGCACTCAACAAAGCGGATGGCGGTCACCGAAAGTTTATCCTCGTTGAATGCGAAGACTATGCAGATGAAATAACTGCTGAACGTGTTCGCCGTGTCATAAAAGGTGTTGAGAATGCCAAAGATGAAAACTTGCGGGATGGTCTCGGTGGTTCTTTTACCTACTGCACACTCGGCGATACGATTGATTCTGAGGGCATGCTCACAGGGGACACACTTCCCACCTACGAAACTTTAGCACGTTATATTGCCTGGACTGCTACTGGTAGCAAACTTGAAGTTAAACCGCAACAGGAAGATTACTGCTTCGGTGAAACAAAGGACATCCGTTTCTATCTCATCTATAAACCGACCCTTAAATTCTTAGAAAGCAGTAAGTCCGCTTTAGATGCAAAACGTGCTGAGCAGATAGCTGAAGAATGTAAAGCAGTAGGTAAAAAAGCCTACGTTTATGCATCTCATAAGTTTATGAGTCAAAAAGAACTTACACATTTGGGGATTACCTTTTGCCAACTCCCCTATAGCATCTATTAAATAACAAACACATAAAAATGGAACTGAAAGACTACCAACAACAAGCATTAGAGACATTAGATCGTTACCTTGAAGCATTGAAGGATGCCCGGCAGCAAGCAAAAGAACTCGCTGCACTTGACCCCAGCACACTCCCATCAGCTTTGAGAGAACAATCTGCTGCCTTTGCCACCGCGGCGGCGGATTATCCGCGCACCGCATGGGAAAGTTTACGCAAGAAATCGGGATTGCCGGGGGTGTCAGATGAAAACGGTGAGAACCACATCCCAGAATATATTTCACGTGAGGCAGCTTCTGGTGAACCGATCCCGCATGTCTGCTTAAAAGTGCCAACAGGTGGTGGAAAGACGTTGTTAGGTGTAGAGGCAGTGCGGCGACTCAAAATCGGCACAGGATTCCTGCTATGGATTGTACCAACTAAAGCAATATATACCCAAACGTGGGACGCTTTTCGCAACAGAGAACATCCATATAGACAGATTTTGGATCGCACCTCTGGTGACCGCGTCAAACTCCTTGAAAAAGACGATAGGTTTACAAAGCAAGATACCGAAAGTCACTTGTGTGTGATGCTGCTCATGCTACCCTCTGCTAACCGTGAAAAAAACAGAGAATTTCTTAAAATATTTCGTGATAGCAGCGGTTACGACTCTTTTTTCCCTATTGAAGACGATATAAGGAAACATAAAGCGTTATCGGAGGAACATCCTGACCTTGAAACAGTACGTCTTGATGAACCTGGACAGATGCGTGGCATGTTCGCTGCAAATCCTGCAGACAGACTGATTAAGCAGAGTCTTTTCAATGTACTAAAGCTGCTACGCCCAACGGTAATATTAGATGAAGCACACAAGGCTTACGGGAGCAAAACAGTTGAAAACAACCGGGAGTTTGTGAAAGCAGTGAACCGCCTGAATCCTCGTTTTGTGTTGGAGCTATCTGCTACGCCGCAGCTCAGAATTAGCAACATCCTTGTCAATATCTCTGGCACAGCACTTAAAGAGGAGGAGATGATTAAAATTCCGATTCAACTCCGCAACTTTACCAATTCCACTTGGAAATATACACTCGTTCAAGCAAAGACAGAACGTGACAAACTGGAAGAAGCAGCAAAGAAGTTCCAACAAGCAGAAAACCGTTATATCCGTCCTATTGCAGTAATTCGGGTTGATCGTACCGGTAAAAAGCAGCGGGATGGTGTTAAGGTGCATGCCCTGGATGCTCGCGACGAACTGGTCAAAGTACTCGGTGTTCCAGAGGAACATATCAAGGTTAAATCTTCTGAACAGGATGAGCTTGCGGGTGTAGATCTGCTCAGTCCTTTTTGTCCTGTCCGTTACATCATCACAAAGGATGCACTTAAAGAAGGATGGGATTGTCCATTCGCTTATCAATTGGTACTGCTTGATAACACGACTGCACAAACCGCTATGACGCAGCTTATCGGCAGAGTCATGCGTCAACCGCATGCCCGCGCAACAAATCTAACGGAATTAGATACGAGTTATATCTACTGCTACAATCAGAAAGTAGGCGATGCTGTTGACAACGTCAAAAAGGGTTTGGAGGCTGAGGGGTTAACAGGACTTGCAAAATACGTTGAAAGTTCGGATGCGGATCTTGAAAAGAAAAGTGTCCAGCGTAGGAAAAAATATCGTAAAATGGATATTTTTCTACCGCAAGTCCTGCATAAACGGGGACGCAATTGGGACATGCTGAATTATGAACGTGATATTCTCAATGCAATCAATTGGAATCAACTTGGAGCAGTTGAATCGGTGAATTTAGACGACAAGGAACTCCAACAGGAAATTCGCGCTACTATCTATTTGCAAGACCATGACGATCCAGAGAAAATCGCAGTAGAGGGTACCTCTCAAAATTTGGAAATATCGTTTTTTGTTCGGCGATTGAACGATGTTATTCCGAATCCTTGGCAAGCAGCGCGTATCGTAAAAGCCACCCTGAAAGCGTATCGGGAACAAGGCACTGACGAGAACAAATTATTTGCCAATCGGTTGTATCTCTCCGAAGTTATAAAAAACAGACTCCGCACACAGATAGAGTCCCTCGCTGAAACTATATTCCAAGAGAAACTGAGAAATAGTAAAATTAGGTTTAGTCTTGAAACTGATGTAGCGTTGAATTTTGAGTTGGAACAGACGATCTTGTCATTTTGAAAGTCCCAGGCAAAGCCACACCTTTTCCAAATTCCATCACACACGGGGTGAGATAAAAGAAGCAATAGGAGACCTTCATGGAGCAGTAGAGGACTTCAAAAATGCCATCAAGAATACAGAGTATACCAAAAGCTCAACCTCTTTTAAGTAATTTACATACTCTAAAATAAAATACGGGAAGATACCTCTTATCCTGAAAAAATCCTATAATCCAGAAAATCCTGGTTCAGACAAACTCAAGAACACCACCCAACACATCTAATATCCACTCTTCCACCCTTCCACCCTTCCCTAAAATCCTGAAAATCCTGGTTCAGACAAATAGAGTGACAAAATATTTACACACCCAATTTGACTTGCAAGCGGATTTGAAATATGTTAACATTTATAATAGCACAAACAGCAAGGCAGAGGTTTTAAAAATTACATTGTTGAAAACAAGGAGTTGCCCCTTATGCGAAAACCAATTGCCAATCCAAAAAGAGATACATCACAATTCAAAAAATCTGATAAACCTGAGCAGGTTAATACATTAGCAGATGTTGATGTGACGACTCTCCCTAAAAAAGAAGTAGGACCTGTCCCCCCGCCAAAATATACACTTGAACAACTTCTTGCGAACATACCAGAACCAGATCTCAAAGTGTTGAAGTCTAATTCTTCTGAGGAAGTAGATACAGGAAAACCTGTAGGCAAGGAGGTATGGTAAATTTGCTATGTATATTCCACGCCGTGGTGATATAGTGTGGGTTGACTTCGATCCACAAGCGGGACATGAACAAGCAAATGTGCGTCCAGAATCTGGAATACTTACACTAACATTAATAAATATATTGCATTGGAGATTATATGGAACCTGTAAAAATAGGTGTTATTGGTTGTGGTGTCATCGGAAGTAGACATCTCAGTATCGCATCTGACTCTGATAGCCTTGAACTGGTTGCAGCGGCTGACTTAGTGGAATCCTACAGAGAACGCGCTGCAGAACGTTTCAATCCACCAAAAGTATATAGCAACGATGTTGATCTGTTGGACGATCCAGAAGTAGAAGCAGTCGTATTAGCATTTCCCACACAATACAGAACGGAAGTCGCATTACGCGCTTTTGAACGCGGTAAACATGTCCTCTTAGAAAAACCGATCGCTATGAACGTTGATGAAGTGAATCAAATGATAGCAGCCCGTGGCACGTTAGTATCTGGATGCTGTTCGTCACGCAATCGTTTTAACAAAGCTGCACGTTTGGTAACGGAACTTATCACATCGGGTGGTTTAGGAGAATTACGGACTGTGCATTGTCGTGCTTTAGGAGGATGTGGGAAACAACCTGCTTCGCCAAGACCTGCATGGCGTCTGACAAAAGCACTCAATGGCGGCGGAATCTTGGTAAACTGGGGATGTTATGATATTGATTATCTACTCGGTATCACCGGATGGCAACTCAAACCTAAAACTGTGTTTGCACAGACATGGACTGTGCCACCCGTATTTGAATCACATATTGCACCAGGTTCTGATGCAGAGACACACTATACTGCACATGTGCGTTGTGAAAACGGCACCGTGATTAATCTTGAACGCGGTGAATTCATGGCATCTCACTCGCATTCAGATTGGGAAATAATCGGGTCAGAAGGTGCACTGAAACTCAGAATGGGAGACGGTAATCCGAATAATATCGTCCATAGCCAAACAACAACGATTGACGGCGTCAGTTCAAATCCACTTGAAGACAGCGAAGATACTGAAGGACCACACTACAATGATCCTCTCATAGATTTTGCTGCAGCGATACGCGGAAACAGACAACCCATTACAGGATTAGAACAAGCACTTGTCGTTCAGCAGATTACAGATGCAATCTATGCTTCAGCAGATAATGGGATGGCAGTTGATATAGCAGATTGAATTACAAGGTGATTAAAAACTTGACTATAAGACTGCAATCGTATATAATTATAACATTATCCCTGATTTTTTCATTGCACGTTTTATGGAAAAGTGCTATAATTTGATTTAAGAATTATGTTACCGTTGACGGTTTCATTATTATTTATTCATTATAAACAAAATTTCGGCACAGCTAGCAAGCCGAAATTAGATAAATTAGTATGTGTTGCTCAATTTGAATGTTTTGAGAGGCGCGCGTCTTATGATAAACTCAAATATGAGCATACTGCAACAAGGAATAAGGAGATTTCATAGCTATGAAGAAATTAGCAATTTTATTCACAATTGCTTGTTTAACCATTGCACCAACAGCATTCGCACAAGATTGGCAACCTGCAGGTGATCAATGGATTGAAAGATGGTGGGCACTTGATTTAGTCAGAGATACTGGTGGGCACAATCCCTCTGCTGAAAAGGACTATCTTGCCGATGGCACTAAGGGCGACTATAATAATTACTCAGTATCCACCCGGTACGGGGCTGGACTGACTGGACAAGGAGCGGTCTACTTACCCAATAACGGCGGTACGCTGGTTTGGTCTGTCGTTGATCTTGACACAAACGCGACTAATAACATGTCCCTGGCCTTCGGTCATGACGCTTTGAATGACTTTACTTGGCACGGGATTCTGCTCATCTTGTCTCCTGATGACCGTACAACCACAATGTACCCAGCACATGATGATTACGCAGAGATTTGGTTGAACGGAACTAAGGTGTATGACAATCCTGACTGGACACGTGGTGTTAGAAACGTAACGCAGCCAACAGAGGTAAACCTAATCCAAGGTGAAAACTTCCTCCATTATAAGTGCGGCGAAGGCGGTGGTGGTGATTATGTTAATCTACGTTTTGATGAGACTGATACCGACCTGCAGATCGCACCAACACTTGATGGACAATTTCTGAGTGTTCTTACGCCAGTTGAACCCCGAAACAAGATTACTACAACTTGGGCAGATATTAAACGAAAATAATGTTCCAACTGACCCTACAAACAGAAAACCCGTTTCCTAAATGGATACGGGTTTTTTGCTTTTAAGACATGGTATTGCTATTCAGGTTCTGTTATTATCAGCATTTGATTCATATCAATTTTTTCTAACTTCTGAACGATGCCGCTTTGCCATAACACCTCAATTCTATCCACTTGTTCCGCTTCGTATAAACCGAATAACAAGCGTGTATCGCTTCCTGAAGCATAACTTGAACCGCTTTTCACTTCTGCGATCTGGGTAATTTCGTCCGATACAATTTTCACCTTTGTGCCGATACCATCACGGTTACTGCGGGTTCCAATAAGTTTTATACTGAGCCAATTCTTCCTGTTACCACCTTCATTTCTCAGTAAGACTGCCCGTTGATTGGAATTTAGGATAACAATGTCAATATCTCCATCGTTATCATAGTCAGCATAAGCAGCAGCTCTTCCGACAAATTTTTCGGAGAAGTACTTTCCCGATGTCTGTGATACTTCAACGTAAGTACCGTTACCATTGTTATGAAAGAGTTGATCACGTTGGGGATATGTTTCGTTATGAAGATTCAATGCTTCAGTCGCATCTTGCGGGTGGCCGTTTGCACAGAAAACATCAAGGTATCCATCATTGTCAAAATCTATGAAAAGTGGACTGAAACCGACATAAGGTGACGTAGGTTGCTGTAATCCACTCTCAGCAGATGCTTCTGTAAAGAGAAATCCCTCTTCCCCCAATTTCTGTAATTTATAGAGTGTAGCTTTTTCTGAGTTTGCGATGATGATGTCAAACAATCCGTCTCTGTTATAGTCACCATAGTCTACCCCCATAGACCCTTCAGCGACACCGTTTTCATCATACCCGACACCCAGAAAAAGGCTTTCATCGGTAAATGTTCCATCTCCGTTGTTACGGTACAGGAAGTTACGATTGGTATCGTTAGCGACATAGATATCGGGATACAGATCGTTATTGTAGTCTAATGCAACGGCAGCCATTCCACGGCCTTCTGTCTGTCCTTCCGTTTTGCTAGCAAGTCCAGCAGTTTCAGCAACGTCTGTAAATGTGCCATCTCCGTTATTCCTATAAAGCACATCGACTGTTCCTTTATAACTCCGCGGATGACCGTAGCCGATAATTCCTTTGTATCTCGTAATCGGCATGGATGTCTTGTATATGACGTAGTTGACAACAAAGATGTCTAAGTCCCCATCCAAATCATAATCCAAAAAAATGGATGCGATGCTCCAGAGTGTATTGTCAATGCCTGCAGCTTCAGTTATATTGGTAAAAGTTCCATCTCCGTTATTTTTATATAGACTATCTTGTTCAAAATTACATATATATAGATCTGCATCCCCGTCGTTATCAATATCTCCTGCAGATGCAGCCATCCCAAAACCGATATCACCAACACCAGCCTTTTCTGTGACATCAGTGAAACTTCCATCACCTTCATTGTGATAGAGCACATTTGCGCCCGTTTTCTTAAGGGTGTCTATTGACACACCCTCTACAGGAACAGTACCACTATTGACGAAATATAGGTCAATATTTCCATCAGCATCGTAATCAAAAAAGACTACCCCTGAACCCATCGTCTCAATAATGTGCTTATGTTCTGTCTTACCGTTATTGTGTTTAAATCCTATTCCTGCTTCCTCCGTGACATCTACAAAAACAGGTAACGTATCCGCTGATGCAAACATGACTACAAATATAAACAGAAATGGAAAAAGAAGATATGTGAACTTTAGCATATATGATATTTTCATGTAGGACTATTTACTATTAGGTTCAGCAGTCTTTGCTAAACGGAAACCTACGAAGGAAGTCTTTAAGGAAGGATAAAAATAGAAGCGGAATGTTGTGGTACAGCGAGCAAGTTTATCAATCCAAGACCCGCCTCTAACGACACGCCAACTGCCGACATCAGGTCCTTTTGGATTCTGTTTCGGTGCATGATAATAGTAAACGTCACTATACCAATCTGCGGTCCACTCCGACACATTACCTGCCATATCCATCATCCCGAAATAGCTTTTTCCTCTCGGATAACTTCCAACAGGTGCAAGCCGGTTTTCGTAACCATCATTTCCATCGGCAGTATTTGCGAACAGTTCGAAAGCGTTTCCCCAGGGAAATGTCCTATCTGTATAACCCCTTGCAGCTTTTTCCCATTCTGCTTCAGTCGGAAGTCGCATCCCTTTCCATTCAGCGTAGGCTTTAGCATCATGCCAAGAGACGCCAACAACTGGATGATTCGGGTGTGTTTTTGCACGCTCAGGCCATGGACCTATATGGGGATGATGGGCAAAGTCTTCAGGGGTGTGTAGCATTACCTTTGCCTTATCGTCTTGTAGGCTCATCCAAAATTCATGGTATGCTCCGTTCGTAACTTCGTACTTGCTTATATAATATGCCGTCAAGTAGACTTTATGTGAAGGTTTTTCATCGTCTGCATGCTTATTGCTACCCATCGTAAATGTGCCAGCAGGAATTAAAATCATCTGATTTTCTGTCTTCTGAGCAAACACATTGCAAAGGATCGTGTTTGAGAGTAAAAATAGAATAGTAGAGAAAAGTAGTTTTATTTTCATTGGGTTCTGTTTTTCTGTTTAGATAGGTAAAACTCATAAGCCTGATAATGTTCTTGAGCAAGTTTTCTATTACCGATACTCTGATACAGTTTAGAGATATTCAGATGATAGTACGGTTGTTCACTGTCCAAGACTATCGCTTGTTGATAGGCTGGAATTGCTTTTTGAATCATGCCCAAGCGCGCGTAGGTACTGCCGAGTGTATTATAGAATATTGATTGTTTGGGTGAAAGTAGAATTGACTTACCGACAGATTCCAGCGCGTGTTTGGGATAATTCAGATTGAGAAATGCTTGACTGAGCCCGTGATGGAATCCGGCAATTGTGTCAGGAGACGCATTTTGAGAATTACCTAACGCAATGCACTTTTGTAACACGGGGATTGCCTCATTGTAGTTTCTCTGCCGCGTAAGTATTTTGGCTAAACCTGTCCACACTTCAAGGTTGTTTGGTTCAGTCTTTGCCTGACGCGTAAACCGTTCATATTCAACGTTCTGCTTCTGTAACTGCTGATACAATAGCATCTCGCTTCTACTCTTTTTTCTCTCTCCTGTGTGCATATACGCAGTGCCGAGACCGTAATGCGGTTCTGCGAAGTTGGAAGGACCGTATTTGATTGCATTCTTAAAACATGTAATCGCTTCAGGGTATGACTTAATTTTAAGGTAGGCATTCCCGAGTTCGTTGTAATTCCCTGGAGAGTTCAAGAGCTCTCGTTAGAATTTTTACAGCATCCGGATATTGCCGAAGCTTGTTATACACTCTACCCAATAATTCATGACCTCGGGCATGATGAGGTGAAAGTGTTATGACCTGTTTCAACTGTGCCTCGGCATCTGTCCATTGGTTTAGGTTGAAATAAACCAAGCCTAATGAATAAAACACTTCAATACTATCTGATTTCAGTTCTAAAGCACGTTTGTAGACATCTACCGCTTTCTTCCAAGATTCATCTTGTGCAT
>CAZURU010000046.1:0-19367 GCA_964623585.1 uncultured bacterium | reverse complement strand
CTGAATGCCATACGCGCATTCATAGCGTTGATTTCGGTGCGGAAGGTGTATAGAACACGTATCGCCCAATAACCCAAGCACCAGCGGTGCGAAAGGTATGGGGATAAAATCGGTTTTATATATAGCCTATCAACAAGAGGGGATATCCTTAAATTGACGTTTAAGCTGGATGTAGAAGAAGCACAATCAAGGATGAATGTGCTACAAAGAGATGCACAATCAAGGATGAATGTGCTACAAAGAGACGCACAATCTAACAGAATGTGCTACAAAGATGCACAAGATGGAAGATGAATGGGGTTGTAGAAAGAAGCACAATCAAGGATGAATGTGCTACAGCATTATCAAGATGTATGTTGTAAGGATAAACCTAATCCAGGATGCAGGTGGTTGCAGAAAGAAGAACAATCAAAAATGGTTGACTTTTTCTGTTTTCTGTGATGACCTGCCAATGTATATTCAAGAAGGATCCATAAACAACATATAATTATGGACAAACGAACTTACCTAACACCTTCCTACATGTCGCGCCAGTGGCATTAGGTACATTGGCAAAATTACCATGCACCGCCTCGTTTGCCAGAATAGCAAAACCGATTGCCTCTTTAGCATCTCCAGCAAAGCCTCTTTCTGCTACTTCAACAACCGGGATAGGATTAAAATTTTCAGCAAGACCTTCCATAATTAACGGGTTTTGCACACCTCCACCACTGACATATAGGATATCTATAGGGGAATTACACGCAACGAAATTCGTATAGTAACGGGAGATACTCTCAACTGTTAAAGCGGTAAGCGTTGCAAATCCATCATTATCTGAAATTCCGTGAGAGCGTATCTGTTGCAAACATTCATCCGCAAACGTTGTTCCGAACATCTCGCGTCCTGTCGTTTTCGGGGGTGTTAATTCAAGATACGGATGTGAAATCCAATTCTCTAAAAGGTTTTTACACACCGTGCCTTGTCTGGCAAGCTCTCCATCCTCGTCATACTGCTTTGCACCGGTTGTTATTTTTTCAACACATGCGTCCAGAATCATATTACCAGGACCTGTGTCCGATGCGTGAACGGCTTCAATGCCTTTTCCAGCAGGTAATACTGTCAGATTCGCAATACCTCCGATGTTTAGCAGTCCGATTGTTTGCGTAGGACTATGAAACAGTAGGTAATCAGGATATGCGATTAGAGGTGCACCTTCACCCCCCGCAGCGATGTCAGCAACACGAAAATCAGCGATGGTCGGTATACCTGTTTCATGTGCTATCACAGCAGGTTCGCCGATTTGGAGTGTCGCAGGTGTTGAGGCGGACGGCATGTGATGAATCGTTTGTCCGTGTGAACCGATGAGATCAACGTGGGACGGCGATACACCACTCTTTTCTAATACTGCCAATGTACTTTCGGCAAATAGTCTTCCCAGCACAAAATTCATTTCACAGATTTCATCAACCCTTGCTGTTTCAACGTCAAATAGATCAAAGATTCTCGCGCGTATTTCAGGTGTATACGGGATTGTCTCAAATACCTTCAACGCAATTGCCGTAGTCAATCCTGATCCTCTAATCTCAACAAGTGCAACATCAACACCATCAGCAGATGTTCCACTCATGAGACCGATGACAGTCTTTTTGTCTTTTTGGCGTATATTGTAAAAAGGATTCATGTTATTGTTCCGTAGCAGATGTTGTCATCTTCCCCTCTTCCATTCTTCCCCTCTTCCATCCTTCCATCCTTCCCCTCTTCCATCCTTCCATCCTTCCACTCTTAAACGTTATCGTACAACAAATACGGTTCTCGTCGTTCTCGGAATTCTTTTATTCCCGCTGACCATTCTTCCGTAATTATCTCAACAGGCGTCCCTACAAAGATGGCATTACGAAGTGTATCACTTCCCGCCAATCTATCAAAATGTGCTTCCCATAGTTTAAAGTCATTAGGGAATTCATCACGTAATGTACTTAACATCCATACTGTCAGTTCAATAGGATTAACCTGTTTTTTGTCCGTAATGTGTATTGCAACACCGTGGCATACTTCTCCCTCATATTTGGAGAACTGTGGTGTAAATACAATCGGACGGAAAAGGATACCCGGAAACTGTTTCTCGTTCAGTCGTGTTAACCACCTCTGATTGTCTATCCACGGCGCGCCGATATGTTCAAAAGGTTTTGTTGTTCCACGACCTTCACTCAAGTTAGAGCCTTCAAATAGGCATGTGCCTGGGTAGAGAGTCGCTGTCTCAAGTGTCGGCATATTTGGTGAAGGGGGCACCCAAGGGAGGCATGTTTCATCAAACCACATATCCCGATCCCAATCAACCATTTGAGCAATCTTAAGTGGAAAGGTAAACCCCTGTTCTGCATGAAACAGTTTGGCAACTTCACCTATTGTCAATCCGTACCGTACAGGTATAGGATAAGGTCCAACAAGAGATGTGTAAGATGGTTCTAACATCGGACCTTCTATATGGGTACCTCCGATGGGATTAGGACGATCTGCAACAATGCATTCAACACCCCGTTTATTATAACGACCTGACTCTATTGCCCTTTGTTTAATCTCAAGTGCCTTCATGGTCTCAAACAACGTGCCGAGATAGGTATAATATCGCACACCGACATCCTGAATATCGTAAATGATGACATCTATGTCTTTAAGTGCCTTTGTCCAATCAAGCGGTGTTGAACCGTAAAGACTATAAATCTGTAGCGTCTGTTTTTCTGTTTCATCCTGATTTTGGCGGAACTTCGAATCCGTTATCTTCACACCATCTTGTGCTGCACCCCACAATCCATGTTCAGGTGAGAAAAGCGCGACCAGATTAAATCCTACTAACCGCTCAATCGTGTGTTTAAAGTTTTCATCAACACCCGTGTGATTTGTAAGCAAACCGATAGATTTACCTTCAATCCATTCCTGATATTCTGTTAGCAGGCGCGTTATACCGAGTGTTATCATCCGAAGATTATCCTATGAAACTGATTGCGGCATGCTATGATACCTGTACTTTGTGCATCCGGATGAACCCGATTTGTCAAAAGAATCGCAGCGATACCCATTTCAAGGTCAATACGGATTGATGTGCCAGTGAAACCTGTATGATACATTGCTCCATCAGGGAGGATATGCCAACCGATACTCCGTTGTTCGGTAGCATCGTTAGGGGTTTGCGGTATTGAAAGTTTCTGTATACTCTCTGCAGACAAGAGGGGTGAGCCATAGTTGAGTATCATTTGGCAAAAAGTGATAAGGTCTCTGGCATTGGAGAAGATACCCGCATTGCCAGATACACCTCCCAAATAATTCGCATTTTCATCGTGTGCCTCACCGATAATTACACCATCTCGCCAGGTATGTCCTCTATAGTATTTACCGTGCTGACCGGAGTCTATCATTCGTCGTTCAAAGCTATTTGAATCTTCTGTGGCTGCACAGTTGTCGTGCCAGTTTGTAAAGTTGGGTGATGGGGGGTTATAGCATGTGCGATTCATGCCGAGTGGCTGGAAGATGTTTTCATAAGCTAATGTATCTAAAGGCTTTTTTGTGATGGCTGTGAGTATCTTTCCCATGAGGATATAGCCTAAGCAACTGTAGACGACTTTCTCACCAGGCACATATTCAAGTGGCATATTGCCCAAATGTTCTACTATATGTTCGGGGGACTCTGTTTCAATATAGAGCGGCTTCCATGCGGGTAATCCAGAGGTATGCCTAAGCAGGTCTATACAAGTGATGTCGGGGTGATTGAATTCAGGAAGGTATTCCTGTCCCGCGGTACTTAAAGTTATCATCTCAGATTCAACCAGTTGCATGGTCAGTGTGCCGATGACGATAGGTTTTGTTAAGGAGGCGAGATCAAACAGCGTGTCGTTAAGCATCGGTGCCTGTTTGGGTGTTATAATCCGTTGTCCGAATGCTGCATGATAGAGCACTTTATCTTTCTCAAGTATTGCTACGACGGCACCGGGAAATACCTTTTCGGCAATCTGCCCGTTGATAAATTTGGCTATGCGCTTTGATATTTTCTTAGTGTTATTCATTTTCTGTTTCTTTGAGGATTTCTGCTATCCGTGTAGCAAAACGGAATGCGCTATTGTCTTCGGGTGCATAGCCAATCACCTTTCGTGCGTTTGCAATACTCCAAAACTTATGTGAATTGTCACTGATGCCGTAGAATATCTGGAACGGTATGCCATTTTCGTCTTCAATGTTTTCTGTCTCAATGCTTTTGACAAAGAGTTGAACTTGATCGCGAACACTCAAGTATGCTCCGAGTGCGCGGTGCATTTTGTGATAATTGTCTGCTGTGATGTCATTCATATCGGTTTCTCTTGGTGCCCCAATACGTATCTGTATATTCTGCACCTTTTTACTTTTTCTAAAGCCAGTAGCAAAAACGAAACCGAGATGTTCATAAGCCTCCTTTGCCCATCCGTAAAAGTTGTCTGAGAGTGGACGCATATCGGGTGATACGAAATCCCATTTCCCTGTCCATATTAGTTTTTCATAGTAATCTGCAGCGTGATTAGAGCTACAGACAACGATGCGTCTGACATCTGTCTCCCAACAGGTATGATAGATGTTGTATGCCATCTGAATATTTTTGAGTTCGTCCTCAAAACCACCACCTTTGAATGCACAGTGGACAACAGCATCAACACCTTCAAAATAGTGTTTATATAAATTTCGGTCAGGATCACTGACATCAACGATGTGAACATCTTCCATTTCTTTACCCTGTCGATTTGTATTCCTGACATCAAGTAGGACAAGATCATAACGTTCACGAAACGTTGGCAGCATGCGTCCTGCGATATAACCTGCTGCACCTGTGATAAGGACTTTTCTACGGTTTGACATCTGTTTTAGTGTTCCTTCTGTTAGGTATAGTGAGCTTTAGGAAACTGATATGTGCGTTACGATTCTTTGTTCAATTTCTTGCATAATCCTATCCATCAGAGGGTGAAAAGGGGTCATCTTAAATGCGATTTCATACAAACCACGTATACTATGCTTGACTCTCCGATTAGACTTGCTAAGAAAACGTACCAACATTTGAAAAAGAAGTTTTCCTCTCACTTGAAACTGATATGCGTTTCTTATTTGTTGTTTGAGTTCTGAATTGGGCGGTCGAAATCCTCTACGCTGACGGAAGCCAGCGTCTATTTCAATCTGATATTGAGGGACAACTTCATTACAATGGTGATTAAACTCTGGGGTTCTACCAGCTAAAAATTCTTCAACTTCAAATGCAAACCAATCAACTATTATATCTAATAGTTGTCTATGTTCAGATGCTTCCTGAGGATCCATCAAGTTTTCTAAATTTGGATCAGCACCCGCGTATAAGTCATTCTCAATGCTATATCCTTGTGTCCAAATGATTTCGTCATAACCAACTGGAAGTTGTGTGAACAATTCTTTATCTTGATCTGCTACAAATGCCACGGGCAGATGGGCAAATTCGCTTTTTCTATCATAAACTGCAAATAGATTAAGTCTGCCTCCTACGCCAAGAATATCTATTTTATCAACCTCAAGAAGTTCTTCCATCCAGCGAAATATCTGCATATCATCTCTACCTTCTACAACAACCGTTGGTAGTTTTGATCTACGAAGAGTAGAAACTAATTCGTTCACAGTAGCCTGTTTATTAGGCATCAATTCCTCCGTAGGCTTCACCCAACATAAATTCTTTATCCGGGTATTTTGCATAAATGAAAGGTGAATGTGTAGCAACAAAAAATTGATTTTCAGTTTTTTGCTGAAGCAGGATGGGAAATAGAAGTCTTTGCCAATCTACATGCAGGCTTAACTCAGGTTCATCAATGAAAATGACGGTATTTTTGCTAAAGGCATTGTAACACAAAAAACTGAGTATCTGCTTTTCACCGGCAGAAAGTATATCTGCGGAGATAGCATCTTTTGTTTTTCCAACTGTAATTCCATCTCTACCTTCTATCAAAGTAACTCCCTCAGTTGTTTTCCCACGAAAAGTTTGTCCAGGAACATGTATCGCATTATGTTGTAGGATCTTCCGAATCAACTCAGACAGCACAGAAAATGGCTTACTCAGATGGTTTCGTTTCTTATTGCCTTTTTCAATAGCATTCAGAACAGCAGGAGCCTCTTGAAGGTTATCAGAAACTTTATCGTTATCTGGATTGTTTTGCATTTTTTCTGATATATCTTCTAATACCTGAGACTGGAGGTTAACAAGTTCTTCATAAATATTGACATATTTCTGCGTTAACAATTCGCCTATATCTTCTGTTGAAATAGAAGCGATGAATTTATGTCCATTGACTGACACATCAGATGAAAACCGCGTCATCGTCATCTGAAGCATTTCTGATAATGGAAGTAACTTTCCAACAGAATCCTCTATATCTCTTGAGGGTTTAGAAAACCCCCCTTCAATTCTTCTAAAAGTTGGAAAAAACAGACTGTTCTTCGTTGTGTCAGCAATTCGCTTCTCAAGTTCGTGCACCTCATCTATATCCTTTCGGTCAATCACTTTAGTTTTTGGATCTATATTTATAGTTTTTGAGATCGGTTTTTCACCAGTAAACCTTGATTTTAGTTCAATTTCATCAGTTTTTGTTTGTGCCATAGTTAAAGAAAACGTATCCGTTTCAATTGAGAGATAAGAAAACGGGATTTCAGAAAGAATTTGCTTAAGATGTCCACTGATGAAATACCATATCAACTTCAGCAATGTGGTTTTACCGCATCCATTTGGTCCAGTAAAAATGTTCAAATCTTCATTGAACTCAAATGGTTGGTTAAGTTTATTATTAAGTCCCTTAACTTCAAGGTATCTTATCATGTGTCTTACTTCTTTTAAGTCAATTTTGGTTTTTTGGAGGAAATTACTTTTTCACTTTTAGTAAGCTCTACTTCAATGTCTTCTATCAACCTTTTTGTTTTACTGTTTGAGGTGTTCTTGCCTGCCATCTCGTATATCTGTTTGAGTCTATAAGTTTGACTTCCAGGGTACTTCCGAATCCGATCAGGATCCCCCAAAAAACGAGCAAGCATTTGAAAAAGAAGTTTTCCTGCAACTCTCAGGTTATATTCTGATTTAAACATATCAACTATATCAGAGTCAGAATTCAAGAATCCTCTATCTTTGAGAAAAGCAGGATCTATCTGAGTAGTACCTCGGGGAACAAGAACGTCCAAATCTGTTCCTACTTTTGTATCCGAGGCAAGCATTCTTTCTTGAAATTTTTCATATTCAAAAGCAAACCATTCTACAACTACATCTCGTATCTTTTCAAATCGATTTCTTTCATTTGGTTCAAGTAAGACTTCAAGGTGAAGCTTTACATATCCTTCGTAAAGGTCATTTTCAATGCAGTATCCTTCAGTCCAGATTATATCGTCAGGTTCAGGGGCTGTGCAGAACAGACGCTCAAGATCTCTATCAGCCATAAAAGCTGCTGCTACATTACGATTTTCAAAAAGAGTAGTCTTTTTGTCATATATCTTTAGTAATTCACTTATAGAACCCGCATAAAAGACACGCGCGTTACCAGTGCTAAAACGGTCACGTACCCACCAATAGATCATCCTATCAGTTTTCCCTTCAACAATAACTATTCGCTTTTGTCCTGAGTGGAGAATACGACTAATTAGTCGATTTAGTCGATTTCTTGTTTTATCCTGTAATGGTCGCAAACCAAGTCTATTACGGAGTGCCTCACTTCGCGATTCATGCATCTGTTTCCTCCACATTCAATATGAATTCCTTATCAGGAAACTGATCGTAAATTAACTCTGAATGTGTGGCAACAAAAAACTGATTCCCTGTCTCCTGTTTAAGTAGAAGCGGGAATAGGATGTCTTGCCAGTCTTGGTGCAAACTTAGTTCTGGTTCATCGATGAAAATGGACGTGTTGTCGCTAAAGGCGTTGTAGCATAAAAAACCCAACATCTGTTTTTCACCAGAGGAAAGTTTATCAGCGTGTATAGCAGCCTTTTTGCTGTCGGTTTCCTTTTTCTTTCCAAGCCGAATTTCTTTAGCTACTTGAATTTCGCATCCAAAAATAATTTGAACAGTTTCATCTAACACCGTCATTCGATTTTCCAACTTTTGACGTTCTTTGCCTGTCTTAATCAAATCTTCCTGAATGTGTGTTAGTGCAGTAATCGCATGATCGCCATCAGGTTGTAAGGTGTCTGATGATGGCACTTCTTTACCAATTCTACGAGATAATTCTGCGTAGAGTTCGTTCACTTTGTCAGCAATTTCCATCTTTTTCAGAAGTAGCAATCCCTCTATATCCTTCGTTGAAACTGAGGTTATAAATTTATGTCCATTGCTGGATAACTCTTCTGAAAATTTTGACATTGCTGTTTGCAACATCTCTGTAGGTGAACTTAGTAACCTCACTACCGTCGACTCTTCAGTATGTCCAGCATTCCCCGAATCAATAGAAAACCCCCCTTCAATTCTTCTAAAAGTTGGAAAAAACAGACTGTTCTTTGTTGTATGTGCAATTCGCTTCTCAAGTTCATTTATCTCATCTATATACTTTCGGTCAATCGTTTTAGTTTTTGGATCTATCTTTATAGTTTTTGAGATCGGTTTTTCACCAGTAAACTCCGATTTTAGTTCAATCTCATCAGTTTTTGTTTGTGCCATAGTTAAAGAAAACGTATCCGTTTCAATTGAGAGATAAGAAAACGGGATTTCAGAAAGAATTTGCTCAAGATGTCCACTGATGAAATACCATATCAACTTTAGCAGAGTCGTTTTACCACAACCGTTTACTCCGGTAAAAATGTTCAAATCTTGATTGAACTCAAATTCACAATCAAATTGGTTATTTAGACCTTCGACTTTAAGCTTCTGTATCATGTCTTTTCCTCTCCTTTATGGAATCTTCAACTTCGCCTTACAGTGCCGTGCCAATGTCTTCATATCATCAATAACTTGCGACTCTGCCCGCATCAGTTGACTATAGAATGGTGGAAGAGGTGCTCTTCTTAAAAGTTTATCAAAGAAACTCTGTTGTGCTTCTGCTGGCATCTCAAAACGCGATGTAGCTGCTTCTGATGGGTCTATCCCTAAGTATTCTATGGAGAGATAGTGCTCCATCTCCTCTTTTCTGACTTTGTCTTGATGGATACTGCCGGTATTCTGACGTCCATAACTTACCGCATAGACTCTACCGGTTGTGTGGTTTAGAACGGTATATCCGCCTTCGTCAATAGATTCGTTCCAGCACTTTTCAAACCCGTTTTTGGGTAAACGTTCACGAAGTTCTTGGGCGGAACGGACTACAAATCTGTTCTGATTTAACGTCTTTCTGATAATAAATTCTTCATCCTGCTCATTAACTGGAGAATGGCCTGTTAATAGATCAACGTTATCAAGTGTCCATACAACACCGTTTCGCAGACCCTTCGCTAAGTTTAGATGTTTTTCGATGAATTCTCCGTTTAATGGATGGAGGCGGTAATCGTCGTTTCCATTGAAGACAGCACGTAGTTTCCTTCGGTGGTCTATTACGGAGAAACGTTTTTCAGGCAAAGGTATTTCTAACTGAAGTGTATATCCTATGTCAATACCTGTTGTCAGGTTCAGTTGTGATTTGCGGAGTTGTGCAAGACGTGTCAAGGCAGTCTGGCTTTTAGATAACACGCGTCCGATCAGATATTCACTTCTGAGTGCTGGTATTTCTGTTGCGAGGCGATCAAGTGTATCGGAGTCAAGTAATTCTAACATGACTTTATGTTCCCAGCGTGTGCCTCGTTCATGCGCTAAGATTTGAAACTGCTGATTATCACCGCTGGGACGGATATATCCGAGGGCGGTCCACGGGTCAAAGGTCGCGCGATAGTATCCGCTTGTTTCAATATCTCCCCCTGCTAAGACACAATCTCTACGTTCATAACGTGAATAGAGTCCGAATTGAAATTCGTATTCTTCGTAGTTTTCCAGAGCTTTCCGTAAATCGTGTGCAAACTCGCTTCCACGGGGGAATTTTTTGAAAATGTCTTCAGTGCGTTGGGGGTGATTAAGTGCATCAAGGAATGATCCGATGGGGATACCGGCTTCTTCTACACCTTCATCCTCACTTTTACCGAAGACCTTTGTTTTTGTTTTAAAGGGTGGATTGCGTAGGGATACATCCCGTTGTGAAACGAGTTGTAATGCTGGGTCATCAGTCATACCTGCGATTGTTGGTGCATCTCCAAGGATTTCCGCCAATTTGGTATCGTCAACTTTTTCCATCAGGACGGTGCCACGTTTAAGTTCTGCAAAGTGAATGATGTCGTTAAGGCTATATTGGAGAGGGGCACTTGACGAGAGGTTGTCGTAGTTAGAGCGATGAAAACGGATACGCGGTTTGATCCGGAAAACAGGAGTGAGACCGTAATCCTTTAGCAAAGCATATAAGGTCACGGTATAGGATTCTTCATGAACCTTCTGCGCTAATATCCCGCTTTTGTTGCATGTGTTGTCAACGATTAGCCGTTCTTGCACGGGACGACTATCGTTTCCAAAAATTATCATCCGATGTTCTTCTCTGTTATCATCAACTAACATGACTTTCCCCCTCCCAGTTATGTTTTTGACACACCTGCTTTTCTGAAATTAAGGACTAACCTGATTTCAGTTTTTGTCTTGCCAGTGCAGCTGCGCCGAGTACACCTGCATTATCTCCCAATTGTGCTTCAACAATTTCAACATTTTTTAACGTGTCGGGTAGTGCGTATTTTTTAGCCGCTTTACGGATATCTTTTAAGAATTTATCACCGACTGCTTCAACGACGCCTCCACCGAGGACAATCATTTCAGGATTTAAGAAATTCACGATTGAACCAATACATATTCCGAGATATTTTGTGGTTTTCTTAAAAACTTTCTGTGTCAATTTATCGTTGCTGTGGAGTGCTTTGGCTAATACACCGCTACGAATTAGTCCGAGGTCTCCTCCTGTTAGATTTGAGAGGATACTCTTTTTCCCTTTTTTCAGAATTGCCTTTTGAAATTCTTTTGTCATAGCAGTGCGGCTTGCTAAGGCTTCTAAACATCCACGGTTTCCGCAGCCACACTTAGGTCCTCCTGCTTTGACGATGATATGTCCGATTTCGCCGGCTGTCTTACTTGCCCCGTGGTAAAGTTTACCGTTTAGTATTATACCCCCACCAATTCCGGTGCCGACAAAGATGCCGACTAAATCTTTGACCCCCCTGCCCGCGCCGAAGGTGTGTTCACCGAGTGTGCCTACGTTTACATCATTGTCAACGAATGTTGGCATGTTGACGCGAGTTTCAAGTTCGGTCTTTAGATGCACGTTTTTCCACCCGAGATTTGGGGCAAAGATCACAACGCCTGTATCTGGGTCAAGTGGACCTGGTGCCCCAATTCCGATTCCCCCGATTGTGTCTGTATCAACGGGGGATTCCTCTATCGCTTCTTGGATACATCCTGCGATCCGATCAATCACGATAGATGTTTTACGTTTTGCTTGCGTTTGAATTTTGGCTGTGCTGAGGATATTACCCTCAGCATCAACGACAGCGGCGAGAGTCTTTGTCCCGCCCATATCTACTCCAACAACATTGCTGTTCATTTTATTTCCTTTTCTCAATGGTACAAGCATTAGAATTGAAAACTGACTCCAATTTGCCAATTGAGAGGGTTCCCTGGTGTGAAATGAATTTCCGATACAGGTTCCGTTTCATGAGGTAAGCGCGATTCGGTATCAAATTGTGCCTCGTTCCAATCTACATCAAAAAGGTTTTCTACAACAATAAAGTACTTGGTAGAACTTATTTGGTAGGAGAGTCCGAGGTTGACTAATGTATACCCTTGTGCTGTTACGCTGTTATCCTCATTTGCGGGTCGATCACCGATGTAGCGATACCGTAAGCTCGCTTCAATGCCGGATGGATGCATTGCAGTCAGACCTCCGGTTGAAGTTAGCCTTGGTGCAAGCGGAATCTCGTTTGCTTCATCTGGTTCGTCCATGAATCTGCCTCTTGAAAGGTTCAGGTCTGTGTCTAACCATAACCATGAAAGTAGCTGTGCTCGTGCTTCAACGTCGATTCCGATACGGCGGGATCGACCGCTAATTTCTGTTTCCCCTGCATCACCGACGAAGACTAATTCTTCGTCCAAATCCAACCACCAACAAGCAACACCGATATTCAATCTATTAAATAGGCGTTGTCGTGTGCCAATTTCACCACCAACCGCTCGTGGTAACGTATGAATACCAGCGTGATCAGGATTGAAATTCATTCGGATAAGTTGATCGTTAATTTGTTGTTCACTCAATCCTTGAGCACTAAAGGTCTGTTTTAAGTTAGAGATTGTCTTTTCAATTACGACATCGCGGGTATCGTTGGAATGGAAACCGGTGCCGACATTCATGAAAATATCAACTGACTCATTCAACCCATAAACAAGGTTGAATTTGGGGTTGAAGATCGCTTGTTGTGCGTATCCTGATGCATGCGGTAAGGTTATCGTTTCATCAGTGAGAGTGTCAAGATGATCTTCAACGTTGAATGTGAAGTAATCACCTCGTAACCCGAGTTGGAATCGCAGTTTTGGATTGACGATCCATTCTTCTTGTCCCCAGAGGAATAGATTGCGTTCAACTATACCAGCATTGCCTCTTTGCGTTAACCGCCTGCGATTGGGACTGTGCCATAAACTTACACCAATATCATCGGAACGAAAACCACCACCGAGCGTAGTCGTTGACTGAATAGAAGATATCGATTTTGTGAAATGATATTCGGTGTTTAAACCGAGCACTGTCCGTTGATCTGTCTGCTCAATCATGTCACCCCCATTTTTATTATCAGGGTCATCAAGAAAAAACGTAAAGTTTGAGAAGAGTTTGAAGTTGTAAGAGCTGAAATAGGGTTGAACTAGGAATTTGCTCTTGTTTTCTTCTGCTGTTGCTGTGTAGGTCAGATTTAGGTTCTGTCTTCCAGTTTGTCCGCCTTCAAGGTTGTCAATTGAACCGAATCGGGTAATGAGTCCACTGTCAACCGCGCGTAACGGGATTTGTCCAGAAGCGTCCCAAGCAGAACTAAAAGAACTCACGGAAAAGGAGAGTTTACTTGTATCGTTTAGTTGTGTATGAACTTTGCTGAATACATTAAATCTCTGGAAATCCTGTTCACTTTCAACGGGACCGTCCGTACTATAGTATTGTCCTGCTAAATAAGCGTTTGTGTTTTCGTTAGTTGTGGGTAATTGGAACATTCCTGTGTATTTTCGCGTGTTAAATGCGCCACCCTCAACTTTCAGTATGTCGTTATCAATTTTGTCTTTTGTGCGGAACTGGAGAGCCCCAGCAGTTGAGAAATTACCGTATCTTGCGAAATAGGGACCTTTGAATACATCAATAGATTCTATTAATTCGGGTATAGCAAAATGGATGTCGGCATACCCTTGACCGTGTCCGTGAGATACCATATTCACGGGGATACCGTCGGCTAAAATGGCGACATCGGTGCCGTGGTCAGCATCAAAACCTCGCAAGAAGATCTGTTCGGCTTTGCCACCGCCTGCGTGTTGTGCGATGATAACCCCTGGTGCCAGTTGAAGCATATCTTGTGCGTTGCTTACTGGTCGAACATTTAGGTCAAATTGTCGGATAGTGCTTGAGGAGGCAGTTGAATAGACGCGTTCCGCTGTGACCAAGATTTTGTCAAGTTCAACCACATCATCGTCTAAAATCTCATCTTCGTGTGCTTGAGCCAGTGTTTTAGAATCGCCAATAAAAAAGATGAGCGATAATATCAACAGTAGTGATAGCGGTAAATTGATTGGTAATAGAATGAACTTTTTCATAAATTTTCCTTTCCAGTATGTATGACTGATACGAAATTTAGCTAAGATGCTATAATATCAAGAAGTTTCTGTTTAAATCCTGTTGTTGTCAATTGTTCCCATCTCTTGAGAAAACTTTCATACTCAGCATTGCGTGTCTCACGAGTCCGTGTTATAAGCGTGTCAATCCCTAGCATATCAGTAGATTGAGAGTTGTTCTTGTATGCTGTTAAGGTCTCTAAGACGACATCATTATCGTGTATATCACCGAGTATTTCCTGTAAGTCAATAATAGTTTCAATAAATTCCATAAAATGTTTATCGTAGTTTACTGCCAAAAACTCCATTGTGTACCGTAGTCTTTTAATAGCAATACGCATGTTGTGTAATTCTTCACGCCGTTCTGGCTCTTGAATAAACTGCTCCCAACTATATACTTCTGCTACCCTTTGTGGAAGTAGTATACGTGCATTTTCGTGAAAGCTCTGCTTTGGATTGATTCCTACTATTTTTTTCGGTTTTGCCATTTCATTCAGATGTTTTAAAGAACGTCAGAAATTGTGTTTCGAAGTTGCTATTGTCAAGTTCAGCAAAAAGTGCTAACATCGGTATTCGTGCTTTTTCACGTTCGTATTGCAAATGTTGTATTAACCCTTGGATGCCGCTCTGCTCTTCAGCATACTCTCTGGCTGTAGATAATGCATTGCGTTCTCTTTCAAAGCGAGCGATGAGGACATCAAGGTCTCGGACTGCTCCCATTGTCCGAGTTATTGTTCGCACCTGTCTATAGTGTCTTTTAAAAGGTTTCGCCTCAAAACAATCAACGAAGTTATCCATCGCTGCCCGTAAACGGCGGGATGCTACACGCATATTGTGTACGAATTTAATATCTGCCCCTTCACTTGCTCCGTTTTTATGCGACATCATTTCACGGAAATATCCCACGATAATTAGACGCGCACAAATCTCTAATGTTTTGTCTGGTGAGACCCCTTTGATTTCTATTGCTGTAGACATTTTTGGGTTCCATTCTTGATTAAAAAAGAAATAGTTTTGCTAACATAAAATAGGCGAAAATACCGATTATATCAATAGCTGTTGTGACGAAAGGTCCGGTTGCCACAGCTGGATCAATCCGGACACGTTTGAAGAACATCGGGATGATTGTGCCGACTGTTGCTGCTATTACCATATTTACGAAGATGGCAAGTGCGACAACCAGTGGTAACTTCCATGCATATTCACGGAATTGCGGAACGAGGTAGGCAAACCCTCCCAGTAAGACCCCGTAAGCAGTTCCAAGTAATGCACCTGTGCTAAATTCACGCCACAACACTCGCCATGTATCTTTGAGATTAACCTCCCCGATTGCGATACTGCGGACGATGATTGTAGAGGATTGCGTTCCGATATTTCCACCCATACCCATAATAATTGGGATAAACGCGGCTAAGGCAGCAATCTGATGTAATTCTGCTTCAAAAATATCAATGACATAAACTGCAAGTAGTCCACCTCCGAAACTGGCAAGCAGCCACGGTAGTCGTGCCCGCGTATTCCTAAAGATGGAGCGAGAGGTGATATCCAGATCACCTGTGCCAGCCATCTTTAGCATATCTTCCGTATTCTCTTCACGAATAACATCAACCACATCGTCTATCGTAACAACACCAACAAGATGTCCAATCGTATTGATGACCGGAATTGCAAGCAGATTGTACCTGGCAACCGCTTTTGCGACTGTCTCTTGTAGCATATCGGTATGGACCGTATATAGGTGTGTTGTCATTAAGTCTTTGAGCGGTGTATCAGGTTTTGTTGCGACTAACTGCCGTAAAGATAAAACCCCTTTCAGCTTGTTTTCTGCATCAACAACATAGACATAGAAGGTAATCGGTGGTAATTCAACTTCAGTGAGTTCTCTTATCTGTTCGGTAGCTTCAGCAGCAGTTGTTTCTTCCGTTAAGGCGAAGAAATTCGGTGACATGATTGCACCAGCTGTTTTCTCCTCATATTCAAGAAGTTGTTCAATATGTTCAACGTTCGCCCCCTCAATTAGATCCAACAGTTCTGTTTTCTTCTCAGCATCAATGTCTGATAGAACCCGTGTTACATCGTCGGTAGGCATTGTCCGTAAGACATTTGCTACAACCGATGCTTCAGTTTCGTCAACGAAATCATTTATATCTGTGCTGTTCAGTTCACACAACACCTCTCCCATACGGTTTTCTTCAATCAATATAGTGAATAGGCTGTTCTTTTCTTCAGAACGGAGACTCGGAAACCATCTGGCAATATCTGCTGAATGTGATTTAGCGATGATATTACGAAGATTCGGAAAAGCCCGTCGTTTAATCAAACGAACAACTGTAGAGATAAACAGTTCGTCAACATCTTGTGTTCTTATGATTGTTTGACTTTCCATGTTGTTCTCGTAATATCCTCTTTTTTATGAAAACATCTGATGGTATAATCTAAGTCTTCACCTGTTGTCGGAGGAGATGATCTGTGAGGACAAGGGCAGACATCGCTTCCACAATAGCAGGTGCGCGTATTAACACACATGGGTCATGTCGACCACTCGCCTCTAATGTCACTTCGTTTCCGTTCATATCAACTGTCTGCTGCGGTTTTCCGATTGTCGCTGTCGGTTTAAAAGCGACTTGGAATACGATATTTTCTCCGTTTGATATACCGCCTTGTGTGCCGCCAGAATTGTTCGTTCGGGTTCGGACCTGTCCTGCCTCGTTATAGAATTCGTCATTATGTTCGGAACCTGTCATTGTTATGCCATCAAAACCGGAACCGATCTGAAATCCCATGGTTGCGGGTAATGACATCATCGCTTTTGCTAAATCCGCTTTAAGTTTATCAAAAACCGGTTCACCTAGACCTACAGGAACGTTCCGTGCTACAGATTCTATGATGCCACCGAGTGAATCTCTATCCCGTCTTGCTTGATCAATCCGTTCAGCCATTTTTGGACTCACAATTGGGTCAGGACATCGCACGGGACTTGCTTCTATTGCATCATGCGTTACGGTATCAGTATTTACGGTTGCTTCAAGCGTATGTATCTGTTTTACGAAAGCGAGTGTTTCGGTTTCACATCTTTCACGAAGGATTTGCTTTGCTATTGCCCCCGCTGCAACGCGTCCGATGGTTTCCCTTGCGCTTGCTCTCCCACCCCCTTGCCAGTTTCGGATACCATATTTTTGTTGATATGTATAATCCGCGTGTGAGGGACGATATAGGTCTTTTAGGTGGTTATATGCATCAGGTCGTGCGTCTTTGTTCCACACCAGCATAGATATAGGTGTACCGAGTGTTTTACCTTCAAACACACCGGAGAGAATTTCAACTATATCTTCCTCCTGCCGTGGTGTTGTGAGATGGCTCTGTCCGGGTCTTCTACGATTGAGTTCATATTGTATTGCAGAGGTATTGATATCAATCTGCGGTGGACATCCATCAACAACGACTCCCACAGCACCGCCGTGTGATTCTCCCCATGTTGTAATCCGAAAAAGATGACCGAAAGTATTCATTATTTCTGTTCCGATAGATGTACTATTGCGTTTAGGGTGTATATTTAACTCCTATTATGTTATACTATACCAGAATACCAATAAACTTGCAAGCAATTTGATGGTAGACTGTGATTGTCTGTTCTACTGACAAGTGTGCATAATCCCAAATGAAGCACCTATACATTTCTGGCCTATACATTTCTGGATTTACCATTTAGGAGAGATAATGGAACTTTTTAAAAGATATATCGCCTTCATTCTGATATTTATTGCTGTTGCACTGTTGTGGAATACCGTTGTAATGTATCCTCTCAAAATCTTCGTTGTGTTTATGCATGAGGTCAGTCATGGTGTTGCAGCGATTGCTACTGGTGGAGAAATAGTCAGTCTTGAAGTCGATAAGCATCAAGGAGGGTTGGCGAAGACACGTGGCGGTTCGCGATTCTGGATACTCACCGCAGGCTATCTCGGTAGTCTACTCTGGGGTGGTTTTATCCTGTTATTAGCGGCGATGACACATTACGATAAAGTCATAAGTGTGCTGATTGGTGTTGGTATGGTCGCGATTTCTATCGGTTTTGGGACTGGTATGTTTACCTATCTGTTCGGTATCGGTTTTGGTGTGGGGCTAATCCTTATCGGTTTTTTCCTACCAGAGAAGGTGAACGATTGGCTATTACGTGTCATCGGTTTAACAAGCTGTCTCTATGCAATTCTTGACATTAAGAGTGATGTTTTGGACCGTTCGGAATTACCATCTGACGCTCGGATGCTATCGGAGGTAACACCACTGCCGACAGAATTTTGGGGTTTCTTATGGATTATCATTGCTATCGGGTTAACATTTTGGTTTCTTTTCATTGCAGGAAAATACAGCGCATCTACGCAAGTTGAAGACACCGATGACACAGCAACAGATATGGGGTCATTCGGTTCAGGATAGCTTGGTCATAATCATCTAAAAACCTTGTCTCAATGTTACCGCTTGCGATTTAGCATCCCCAAAGAATAAAATTCCATCCAAATGCTTCATTCTTCTTCAAACGGTCGTAACTCTCAACAACGGGAAGTTTATGTGGGTTGAGATGATACAATCCGTAATACTTGAGTGCTTCGGCTTTATGTTCCGCAGCACGTTTTTTGTCTTTCTCGGGGTCAGCACTAGTGTAACCTGAACCTATCCTCTCACCCCCTGGACCAAGCTCGTCAGGATATGTTAGTACTGCCCATAGTCCGTGATGAATGTGTGCCATATCAAGGTATGCCATATAAACTTCAAATCTACCAGTTTTTTCATATTTATCAACATACGTTTGGAGTTTATCAAGTATGTCATCTTCACCAGAAATACAGATCGGTGCTGGATAGTTCTTTTGTATAAGATAGTATTCTGCGATCGGACGACGTTCACTGTCTGGATAAAGGTTTATCAGTTGTTGTAGAAAACCGTATCTATAACCGAAATTGATTTCAATATTATCAAAATCCGCGCCGAATTCGTTTATGGTGTTGATTTGTTTATTTGTTTCTCTTCCCCACAAACTGTTCTCTATGATCGCTTTCTCCCAATTCAGTGTTACCACATGAGCAATCCAAAATGCTTCTTCTTGTGCGTCGCTTTTCTGCTCACTTTTCAAGAGTGGTTTGAGAGCCAATAGTGCATCAAAATAGTTGCCTGCTTCAATATGTTTATGTGATGTTGTGAGCGGTGTCTGCACATTCATATCGCTCTGTAAGTGTCTAAGAGTGAAAGTTGCACAAGTCAACAGCAGTATCAGAAAAATGCCAACTTTGATTTTACGTCCGTTTATGTTTATAGAATCGAATTTCAACATGTTCTGTCTCCTTTTGTTAAAGTACTTTCATCCCTATCGAAAACAATAGATTTTCCATCGTGTGAAAACGAGGGGATACCATCATCGTCTGAGGTAAGTTGTCTTCTGAATCTTTGTATTTTTGTTGATTTTACTTGTCGTCGGACCAACACAAGTGCCTCCTTTCTTGGCAGCAACGAATTTCGCATCAAT
>CAZURU010000045.1:13603-19612 GCA_964623585.1 uncultured bacterium | reverse complement strand
CTTTAGTTTTGCGTTTTCGACTTCCCGTTTCACATAAGTGATAGTATTTTCTAAGTTCATCGGGCTTGCAATCTCATCTACAATTTTTTGCAGACGTTTGATGTCTGTTTTCTTGATGCCTGTCTTTTCCTCTACACGTGAATGTAATTCTGCAGCGGTTTCAGGTTCACTAACTTTTTCTTTCGGTTTTGCTGTAGTTGACTTGGTGCTTGTAGTACGTGGTTTAGTCGTGCGTGTCCGTTTCCGTGGCGTGCTTTTCTGGATTTTCCCTGCGTCCAATGCTTTCATACCACATGACTGACACAATTTCGCGGTTACTTCACCCATTGTCATCGTAACAATTATTTCACTGATTGCCCCACACATTTCACATTCAGTAAGGCTTTCAATGATGGCAAGGATCTCAGCATGTAGCACATACATCTTATCCTTATCAGTCTTTGTTGGTTTCTCTTTCTGACACAACGCGATGAGTTTTTGCGCTGATTTTTCTATTTGACTCAATCTTCCCATATTTTACCTCCAAGATATGTTATAATTAGTATAACATATATGGAAGTTTAAGTCAAAGAAAAATATTGGTGATTAGAGGTATTTCGTCTTAGGTTTCGTTGGAGTGGCAAATTGAATTAACTCAAAAACCTTGATCAATAAGCAGCTTATACTCAAAACTCTCAATCAGTGCTTCGTAACTTGCGGAGATTATATTCTCTGAGACGCCAACGGTTCGCCAACTCTCTCTACCATCACCCGCTTCAATTAGTACTCTAACTTTGGACCCTGTGCCAGCTTTTGTGTCCAACACGCGAACTTTATAGTCCATTAATCTCACTGTTTCAAGTTCAGGATAAAACTGTTCAAGAGCCTTTCTTAATGCGGTGTCCAATGCGTTCACAGGGCCGTCTCCATCCGCTGCAGTGTGGATAGTATTCCCATCAGGCGTTGTAACTTTTACAGTCGCTTCAGATCGCATCGTGTGGTCGCTGAATTTCTCTATTATCACACGGAATCCTAACTGTTTAAAAAATGACTCATATCCGTTGATGACTTTCCACGTTAAGAGCCTAAAGGAGGCTTCAGCTGCTTCATATTGATAACCTTCGTTTTCCGCTTCTTTGAGACGTTTGAAGAGTTCTAATACCTGCGGAGAGTTCTTGTCGTAATTCGGGTACTCTTTTTCAATTTTCTTCATGATCGTGCCTCGACCTGCTTGGTCAGAGACCAGAATACGTTGTGAATTCCCTACCTTTTCGGGCACGATATGTTCATAAGTAAGCCGATTCTTGCGAATGGCATCCGTGTGTAAACCACCCTTGTGTGCAAAAGCCGAATGTCCCACATAAGGTTGCCGTTCATCATGTGGAAGATTTGCCAGTTCACTAATTAGTCGTGACACGCTCGTTAGCGATTGTAACTGTGTCTCGCTGAGACATTCAATTCCTAATTTCAGCTGAACTGTTGGGATGATGGAAGCAAGGTTTGCGTTACCACACCGTTCCCCATATCCGTTGAATGTTCCTTGAATGTGATTTGCACCAGCTTGCACCGCCAGGACAGAGTTTGCCGCCCCCATCCCAGCGTCATTGTGTGCATGTATGCCAACAGGTAATAACAGTTCTGACATAACCACTTTTACACCTTCCTGAATTTCTGAAGGCAATCTTCCACCGTTTGTATCACAGAGGACGAGACACTTTGCGCCACCGTCAGCAGCGGCGTGTAATGTCTTGATCGCATAATCAGGGTCGTCGGCATATCCATCAAAAAAGTGTTCAGCATCATAGATTACTTCTCGTCCATTATCAACGAGATAACGCACTGAACTCTCAATTAACTCTAAATTCTCATCAGCGGTCACACGGAGGACATCCGTCGCGTGAAGTTTCCAACTCTTACCAAAAATCGTAACGGTTCTTGCACCTGTATCAAGGAGGGCAGAAAGATTAGGATCAGCATCAGGAGAAAAGGAGGGATATCGGGTGCTGCCAAAGGGTACAACGGTTGCTGTTTCGAGAACCATTTTTTTTGCTCGTTTGAAGAACTCTATATCTTTCGGATTAGAACCAGGGTAACCACCTTCAATATAGCGGATACCTAATCTATCCAATTCCTCAATGATGATGAGTTTGTCTTCAACCGAAAATGCTACACCTTCCGCTTGGCTTCCGTCACGGAGCGTTGTATCGTAAAATTCAACCATAATTCAACCATAATATATTTGAAGTATCACCCTTAATTTTATCATACTTTATCTCAAATGTCAATTATAATGATTTTCAAAACAGCGTCTTATTTGGATAATTACACAAATACTTCTTCTTTCATTTAGAGCGAACTTATGCTATTATTATATTTATGAAAACATATCGCCTTATCCTATTTCATTTTATTATCTTACTAACGGGTTGTGGTGTCTTCAGTACTAAACCTGTTCCGACACCACCTACAAACCAAGTTGACCCACTTGTTAGACTGAATGCCGATATTGATAGGATACTACATAATCCAATATTCACAACAGCGAGTATCGGTATAAAAGTAGTTTCGGTTGAATCAGGTGAAGTTCTTTATTCTAAAAACGCTCAGAAACTACATCATCCAGCATCAACTACTAAGTTATTTACGGCTGCAACGGCATTAACCAAATTAGGACCAGATTATAGGTTTATCACCTCTTTGTATGCTGATCCGAAAACGGATATACAAATAATTGACAATATTTATTTAAAGGGTAAAGGTGACCCTATACTGCAGACAGAAGATTTAATAGAACTTGGTGATTCGTTAGTAGAGACAGGTGTTAAAACAATTAGAGGGGATATTGTTGTAGACGAAACTTTCTTTGATACGGTGAGGGAAGGACCCGGTTGGATGTGGGATGACAAACCTTTTCATATAAGTGCATTAAGTATACGAAACCTTGAACCTGACAAACATGTGGAGAATAGATCGATCGCTTGTGGACATTTTCTTAAAGACAAACTGACACAAGAAGGTGTCTCGGTTAAAGGTAATGTCGTATCAGGTAAAGTGTCTACTGACGCGGAAAGTGTGGCTGAATATCTCTCTCCTCCGCTATCACACATCGTCAGATCAATGAACAAACCGAGTGATAATTGGATCGCGGAGATGCTATTCAAGACTATCGGTGCTGAAGTTATCGGTGAACCGGGTACCTGGCAAAAAGGGCGAGAAGCGATCGATGAATTCTTAGACGAAATAGCAGATGGACAAAATACATTCAGATTGGTTGATGGATCAGGTCTATCTCGATACAATTTGCTCAACACAGAACTCTTGACAGAACTACTTGTCTATATGTATAACAATTTTGAGTTGATGCCAGAATTTACCGCTTCTTTACCAATTGCTGGTGTTGATGGCACCTTACGCAATCGGATGCAAGGTTTATATGCAGAGAAGGTATTACGCGCAAAAACAGGGACACTCAGCGGCGTATCGGCACTTGCAGGATACACCCGAACTGCAGATGGTAAAGTTTTAGCCTTCGGTATATTGATCAGTCATTACGTCGGGTCTTCAGCAACAGCGCGCGGGATTCAAGATAGTATTGGAGACATTCTGACAAAGTTAAATTTAGAATCATATACCGAACAACCTCTTGCATTTTAAAGCTAATTATGATACCCTATTTTCTAATATGGCAGATCATACCAAAGGAGACAATTATTTATGTTTAAAGTCGGAGTAATTGGTGACGAAGTATCTCAAGACTTCGCAACAGTCGTCAATTTTGTAAAAGAACACAAACTGGATTCAATAGAAATTCGTTCTGTATGGGACAAACAACCACACCAACTCACGGATAAAGATATAGATGAAATGAAACGTCTTCTGGACGGTTCAGATATTGAAATAATCGGTATCGCTTCACCCTTTTTCAAATGTGATATGGATAATGCAGATGAACGCAAAGAACATCTTGATATTCTGAAAGGATGTATACGTACTGCAAAAGCGTTCGACACAAATCTTATCCGTACATTTGTGTTTTGGGACTCCGGAAAAACAGGTGAACGGTGGGACGAAATCATAGGATCTTATGATGAACCCCAAAAAATAATTGACGGTGAAGGTATTATACTTGGGATGGAAAATGAATCCACAACTTCTTTGAGTACAGCGCAACTGACAGCAAAATTCATAGAAGAAATAGACTCTCCGAGCATCCGCGGCATCTGGGATCCAGCAAATGAGGCACATGCAACACAAGGCGTTACACCTTTCCCTGATGCATACGACCAGATGAAACCAACAATGATTCATGCACATTTGAAGGATGCCGCACCAAATGCCGATACAGATGAGATGGAATCTGTGCCTGTCGGAGATGGAATAATTGACTGGCAAGGTCAGCTGCAAGCCTTTGTTGATGATGGATATGAAGGGCATCTCTGTCTTGAAACACACTGGAGACCTACCCTTAAAATTGACGATGACCTCTTAAATAGACCTGGCGGACAAGCATTCTCAGAAGCAGGTGAAGAAGCATCCCGCATCTGCGTTGAGAATCTCAAAGCTATGATCAACAGATTAGACCTATAGAGGTTAGGTTTCTCCTCCCGTTTAGAGGCCTTAACCGCATGCAAATACCACAAAGGAACACAAATGACTGACAAAAACATAGAAAAATTCATCAAATATGTACCAACTGCTGACGAAGGTTTATATTATCCTGAAACGGATGGCAGACCACTTGCCGAAACAGACTTGCACCGCGTCGTTATATACAATACTAACGATAAACTTGAGACATTTTATGCAGCGCAAAATGATGTTTATGTATCTGGTAACCTGTTGATATATGATATTCCAGGTAAAACTACACGTTCTATCTCTCCGGATATTATGGTTGTCTTTGGCATTGAGAAGAAAATGAGACGCACATATAAAATATGGGAGGAAGGGAAAGCACCTGACTTCGTTATGGAGGTTAGCAGTAAATGGACATATAGGAATGACTTGACAAGAAAAGAGAAAAGATATGCTCATATCGGTGTTAATGAATACTTCCTATATGATCCAGAACGTGCATACCTGCCTGAGTCTCTGATCGGTTTACGCTTGACTGATGGCGGAGAATACGAACCCATTCCAATTACAAATAACAGTGGAATAATCTCAAACGTCCTGGGTATAGAATTCAGAATTCTGGATGAAGATATAGAGCTTCACAATCTTTCCACAGGTGAAGTGCTACAGACCGCTGCTGAGAAGGCAAATGAAATTGCTAAACAGGAAGCTGAAGCAAGACAACAGGAAGTTGAAGCAAGACAACAGGAAGTTGAAGCAAGACAGAAATTAGAAGCTGAATTGGCACAATTAAAATCAGAATTGAGACGATTGAAAGGTATGCAGAACAGTAGTGAAAATTAGAGACGTCCGAACAACTCTTTATGACATTCCACCTCAAGTCAAACGGACTGATGCCATTCAAGCCTTTGTTTCAATGGAATTTCCATTCATTGAAATTGAGGATGATGATGGGATTGTCGGTACAGGATTCTCATATACCATCGGAAAGGGTGGAGAAGCTATCAAACAGGTGATAGATGCTTATCTCACACCAATCCTATATGATGAAGATCCATCTAACATTGATAGAATCTGGAACCGAATGTGGATGGAGACACACTGGGTCGGTAGAGGTGGAATTGTAGGATTAGGGATCGCAGCTGTTGACATTGCACTCTGGGACCTTATGGGAAAACGTGCAAATTTACCGCTCTATAAACTCCTCGGCGGTGCAAAGGACACTGTCCCTGTATACAATACTGATGGTGGATGGTTACATCTGACAGAAGATGAATTGGTCAGACAATCTGTTCAATATGTGGAACACGGATACAAAGGAATCAAGATAAAAGTAGGCAGAGAAAACCTTCACGAAGATGTCTCCCGTATCTTTGCCGTTAGGAAGGCAATTGGACAGGAACCGCCCCTTATGATAGACGCAAATATGAAGTGGAATGCTCGTGAAGCTACGCA